>CAZFWE010000194.1:0-3600 GCA_964522685.1 uncultured bacterium
ATCGCCCGACCCTCCCAAGAAGAAGAGGGCGATTTATGCTAGACTTGTATAGACAATCGAAAGAGCGATTAACCGACTTTCGGCTTACGATTCAGATAAGTTTCTTGGTAGCCTTTCAGATCGTCGATGTGAATGACCCATGCAGCTCCCTTTCGATGAGCTTTCAATAAACCTACGCGCGTCGCATAATAAACTTTTTGCGCAGGGATGTTGAGGTATCGCGCAGCTTGATTGACCGAATAAAAACCTTTCCGATTATCAAACAATAATTCTCCATCATAGATCGACTTTGTCCGCGAATATTTATTCGTACGATACTCTTCGAGATCATCTAAATAAATCGTCCAACGCGTCGAATCTTTCGTCGCTTTTAATTTTCTTTGTTTAATCGCAACATAAATTGCTTGACGGGTTACGTTGTTGATTCGGGCAGCTTCAGTGATGGAAACAACTTTCGCCGAATCCTGTCCTTCATTCTGACCCCATGTTAAATCGTTACTCATGGATCCTTCCTCCTAATAAATAGTGTAATTTAAATTTTTTATTGTTAATCATATCATCTTTGGCGCTGCATCCAATTAAATAGTTTATTTGCGCTCTTTCAACTCTTATTCATCCAATTTAATTCGTTTAAGTAACGATTATTTCATAATTAGGAATTGTTTTCAATCTTTTTCCTATCTCTTCCCTAAACGATAGTAAATATTTCTTAATCACACCTCAGCTCCTTTCAACAGAAATTTTAACTATTTAATTATCAATATCTTGAGTTTTAAGATTTTCATTGGCATCAAGTGAGGAATTTCTATATATTCGATTGCTTGAAGGGTCTTAGCTCCGCCACTTGTCAGAGAAGAACCCAAGATTTTGAAATCCAGGTGCTTATGCTAAAACGTCTCTGTTTTCTCTTTTTGCTCATCATTGGAATAGCCGAAGCAAAGCCACCCCAAATCGGACCAAAAGACGTGAAAACGAAAATCGAAGAGATTTTCAAAGCGCACGCTTCCTTCAAGCAAATGACTCCTGAAATCATCCAACGCACCCTTCAAAATTTTTTAGAAGAACTAGACCCTACCAAAACATATTTTTTAATCCCTGAAATTGAAACTTGGCTCTATCCATCCGAATCAGTCACCCAAAGAGGTTTAAACGGATTCCAAAACATTGATTTTTCTCTCTTTCAAGAAATCCATGCAGTGTATCTTTCTTCGATCGATAGAAGAGCTGCCCTCGAACATAAAATTGCTAATGAAAAACTGCCCCAAGACGTCAAATCAGAAGAATTCAAAGATCCTGTTTGGCCGAATACAGCGGAAGAACTGGAAACAAAACTTCTTCGGATCCGCGCTCTTCAACTCCAGGCAGCTGATCGCCTGGGAGAAGAGTCGAAGGAAAAATTTCTTCAGCGTCTTAATAAACGACGCATCAATCGAGAAGCGGAGCTCACCGGCTTAAATCTCGAAGAAAGATTCAAGATTACCCTCTCTTGCGTCTTGAAAGCCGTCTCTTCTGCCCTCGATTCACATACGAACTACTTCACACCCAGCGAAGCCAATCAATTCATGATCCAAGTACAGCAGCGCCTCTTTGGGATCGGAGCTCAGCTCAAAGACAACCTCGATGGCCTTTCCATCGTAAGAATCCTTGAAAATAGTCCAGCCAGCCAAAGTCAAAAGCTCAAAATCAACGATAAAATCATCGGCGTCGATAACGAGCCCATTGTCGGCATGGATATCGTCGAAGCTGTAGACCTGATACGCGGAGAAAAAGGGACTCCCATCCGCCTCAAACTTCTCCGCGAATCGGGAGAAGATAATGAAAAACGGGTTGAAATGATCGAAACCGAGCTCATTCGCGGCGAAGTTGTGTTGGAAGAGAGCCGTCTTGAATCCAATTTCGAGCCCTATGGCAATGGCGTGATTGCTATGTTTCGTCTTTACTCCTTTTACCAAGACCAGAAAAGCTCCTCTTCCGGCGATATAAAAAAAGCTTTTGAAACAATCAAAAAAGACCAAAAAATCAAAGGCGTCATGCTCGATCTCCGCGGCAATGCCGGCGGGCTCCTTGCTCAAGCCGTCTCAGTTGCAGGGCTTTTCATCAACAAGGGTATTGTCTGCTCGATCAAAGACAATACTGGAAAACTACAACACCTTCGCGAGATCGAGGGAAAACCCATTTGGGATGGCCCTCTCTTCATTCTGACCGACCGCGCTTCCGCTTCCGCTGCTGAAATCGTAGCCCAATCCCTCCAAGACTACGGCCGGGCTCTAGTCATCGGCGACGACCGCACTTTTGGCAAAGGCTCTTTCCAAACCTTTACCCTCGACCCCGTCCACAATCCTAAGGTCAACCCGCAAGGCGAATACAAAGTCACCCGAGGTCGCTACTACACCGTTTCCGGCAAAAGCCCTCAGCTCAAAGGTGTCCAAGCGGATATCGTCCTGCCTGGAATCCTCTCGAACCTCGATATCGGCGAGGAATATGCAAAATTCCCACTTGATTACGATGAAATCGAGCCCCATTTCGAAGACGACCTCTCAGACGTCTCCCCCTTCCATCGCCTTCAATTAGGTCCCATGTACAAACACAACCTACAAACCAAGCTTGCGATGTACGAGCCACACCTCGAAATCTTGCGCAAAAACGCAACTCTCCGACTTGAGAACAATAAAAACTACCAAAGCTTTTTGACAGAGTTGAGCAAAAACAATTTTGACGCCAGCCCAGTCGACCTTTTCGGCCAAAGTGACTTGCAGCTCATCGAATCATATAATGTCATGAAAGACCTCATCTTCCTCATGAATGCGGACAAATAGCGATGGCATTTTTATCTTTTAGGCACTATTCTTGATCCTTTAGAAAGAGGATTTTTATGACTGTTCGAGTCCGCATCGCCCCCTCTCCTACTGGAGACCCTCACGTGGGCACCGCGTATATCGCGCTTTTCAATTTAATTTTCGCACGTCACTTCAAGGGACAATTTATCCTCCGGATTGAGGACACGGACCAGACTAGAAGCCGTCCCGAGTACGAAAAAAACATCTTCGACGCCTTGAACTGGTGTGGCATCCACTGGGATGAAGGCCCCAATATCGGAGGTCCTTATGCCCCTTACCGCCAATCTGAGCGAACCGCGATCTACCGGGAGCACGCCTATGAACTTTTGGCTACAGGTAAGGCGTACAAGTGTTTTGCTACCCCTGAAGAGCTCGCAGAAATGAGAGAAGTCGCAGCCGCACAAGGAAAACGAGCCGGCTACGACCGCCGCTATCGCAACCTAACTCCCGATGAAGTAAAAGCAAGAGAAGATTCAGGCCAATCATTCGTCATCCGTCTGAAAGTTCCTTTAAGCGGCGAATGCGTTTTCGAAGACGGTATCAAAGGCCGGATCACAGCGCCATGGGCAGACATCGACGACCAAGTACTTTTGAAATCCGACGGATTTCCCACTTACCACCTCGCGAATGTCGTCGACGATCGCCTCATGAAAATCACCCACGTCATCCGCGGCGACGAATGGATGAGTTCGACCCCGAAACACATTCTTCTCTATGAATCTTTCGGTTGGCCGGCCCCGACTTTCATGCACATGCCGCTTCT
>CAZFWE010000195.1:0-3595 GCA_964522685.1 uncultured bacterium
AGAAAAAGTATAGCCTTAAATGATTAAAAAATAACTTTTAGAACACCCTCTAAGAACTTTATCATCTCTTCTAGAGCATTGGAATTCGATTAAAATTGGAGAGCCACAGGAGCTAAACATTCCAATCGCCTCTTACTCCGATGATCTACCGATTTCTATGGTTATGAACAAGCTGAAATTCTTTAAAACGCATTTACTACGAAATCTATCTATCGAATCATTGAAAGAAATACTCTCGAATCTTGATAAATATAATATGATTGATTTGGAACATCTTAAATTAACAAACCGTAAAGCCCAAGACAGGCTCGCCGCAATCGACAAAACCTTTCCAATTCGGACCACAAGCATGGCAAATACCCTAAGTAAAATTGATGACTACATATTATCTTTAGGATTGCAACAATCTATGACTGTTCTTGTTGCAGGAAATGACCATCTTATTAACAACATAACATCAAGCGATTATAATTTAACCCCTCTTTATGAAGAATTGAACAAGCACAAAGCGGCTATTTTAGTTCCACTCAAAACGACTCAGTCGTAAAGAACTCGCAAAGATAAAATATACCATTTGCAAAAAACAGGAGCACTTCTTACACTTTAAGCGTTCAGAAATTTCAAGAAGGAGGTCGTGTATGACTGCATCTATTAAGTCTCTTGGCTCTGGAATATCAGAATCGTTCAGCCCTTTAGCAGACAATGCTCCAATCATTGCACTAGGGAGTGCGCTAGGCGGCGGAATTGGATTTCTGATCGGTGGATATCCGTTGGGTTGGCTAGCGGCAAAAATTACGGGACTGATCTTAGGAGTGATTTACGCTATGGGTAGTCCTACCTGCGTGATTGAACCAAATATATTGTCTCCGCGAAACTGCTATACAATTGGGAGAGTTGGGGCATCAGCAGCAATCCCCTATTTTCTGATTCAGTGCCTCCAGATGTTGGTTCGTTAACAGTTTCTAAAACCTCCACCCGATCTCAGCCGTGATTTGGTGTGACTGATATGCTGCACCAAACTCTCCCTGATACCCAATCCAGCCGTAAGGATAGACGGGGCAAATAGATTCAAAACGACACGAGGCTTCCACGGCTCCGAGAGATTGAGTAGATGTCAGCGTTTCCAAAGTAAAAGAACCGGGAGAGCCTACCAGAAATGCGTCAACCGATCCAAAATGGTAGGGATGCCGATAGATGTAGCTTCCCTTCTCTTCGAATGTCAACATCCAGGATTGGAATCGGATCGTCTCATAAAAACGAAATCCCGATTCCACACGCAAGAACGAGCTGTGGTTGGCTTTTTGGGTTGCGTTAAAGGGACCGCTCCCAGTTTCTGTAAAGCGTTGTTGCCAGGAATTTGGCCAATCGATCATCGCAAAAGGATCGACGATCGCTGTGTACTGGCTTCTAGATCCCCACGTTCTCTCTATATTATACCCCATTTCCAGGTGAGGAGATACTTGAGTGCCGCGCGGAGAAGAGCTGGAGCGAAAATCAAATCCAGTCATGTGGATTAGTCTGACCTGATTCGTTTGGAAGAGGCCGCCCCAAAGAGCGGCATCGATGTAGAAATCCCACTGGGACCAGCCTCCGTAAAGAAAGAGATACTCTTGATTGATATTGCTAAACCCAGAGTCTTCCTCTTCATGGATGTGCGTAAACGTGTACGCTACACCACCACCCACCTGTGCAGTGGAACCAATTGAGCGTTCTATCCCAAGAATGCCTCCACCCACGGAAGGCTGGAATCCAACGGTTTCATTCTGTTTTTGCTGTGAAACAAGCGCGGCAATCGGTTCAAACCAAAGCGTATAGGGGCGTTCCTTTTCTTTGCTACAAGAGCGTGTCTGTTCTTTGCATGAAGTGCTACTAGGCAAAGCCACCTTGCCCTTCTTTGTGGCCGGAAAAAGGTTCCATGCGAGCAATGCGGTATTTGTCGATGCGAGAGCTGGATCCACCGGCTTTGTCGCAGAATGAGAGCGATTGCGATTATGCATAGTGAGGCTGTTGCTTAAAAAAAATAAATTGTTATTCACTGCAAAAAGAGACAAGGCATTTCTCGTCGGAGCGGCATTTTGCAGTGCATCGGCCAAGGTTCCTGCAATGACCGCAGGAAGGAAATAGGAGATCTTTTGCGGAGCTTCATCGGTGATGTATTGACCAAAGATTAGGCTGTTGCCCGTAATCGCACGTGTCTGACCCAGAAGTTTAGAGAGCGCCCCCGTGAAAGGGAAATAGTTGCGGATCGAAACAGAGTCGATTACATTGGCAGTGTTTGTAGGGATTTCTATTAGCTCTGTCCATGGGGTAGCCAGGGCCACGTAGGCGTTGGTGCCGTCCGGCGTGCCTCCAAGTAGAGCAACCCCCCAGGGATTGATCGAAACGCTGTTGATCGAGGCGCTGCTTCCTGTGGGCAATCCAGAAATAGGATGGACGGCGCCCGATGCGTTTACAAACGCCGCATAAGCAGCTGGATTAGATAGGTTCTGATCCTGACCGCCGAGAATCGCGTATCCGATTGAGCTATTGATATCCACGCTATTGATGACTCCTAAGGGAGGTAAAGGACTTCCTGATAAAGAGGGAGTTAATTCACCCGATGAATTTACCAATGCGGCATAAGAAGCGCCGGTTGCGATATCCTCGCCTCCGATGATCGATGTTCCTGAATTGCTGATTGCAACACTGTTGATGCTACTCTGGATAGTTCCTCCACCTGGAGCAAACGGAAGAGTAACGACTGTGAGAACTGGCGAGGGTGCTGATGCATCAAAAAGGGCTGTGTAAGCATTGTAGTTATTATACCCTCCAACAATGGCAAGATTCTGATTGTTGATGGCAACGCTAAGAATGGTCGAGGACTGAAAAGGGAGAATAGCATTGCAATACACTTGGTCTGCCGTAGTAGAGCCCGAAATAACTCTACCTATATAAAGTCCTGTACCGTTAGAATCGCCCGCTATCACCATAAAACCAGAATTGTTGAACGCTCCACTTTGTATCGTGCCGCCAACATTACATCTTGTAATCGTTAAAAATTCAGCACTGCCCATTGAATTTGCGATGCATGTAATGGGACTCCCATCGCTTCCTCCGGCAATCGAATTCCCTGAGGCATTGATGGCCGCGAAACGGTTTTGATAGCTAGTTAGCTGTCCATTTGTTGAAAACGGAGTGATCTCTCCTGCAGGACTCAGTAACCCAGCCCAAAAGAAAAAATGAGTAGAACTACCAGATTGCCCCCCTATCACAGACAAACCGGAATTGTTCATGGCCACGCGATTTATATAATTAACACCAGAAGGCACGGTCACTGGCGCAGCAGTCCCGGAATCATCCAAAAGGGCTACGTAAGTGGGAGATCCATTGAGAATACCCACAACCTCTGCCGAAACACCTCTACAAAAAATCAAGCTTCCCAAAAGAATGAAGCTTCCAATCCGCCGACTAGAAAAATAATTCATCTGCCACCTCATTAGCTATCCATACATCAATGCATTATCACAGTCAATATTTTGATGATTTGGTTGTTGTAGTGCATCCAGATGTTGGTTCGTTAACAGTTTCTAAAACCTCCACCCGATCTCAGCCGTGA
>CAZFWE010000196.1:0-3538 GCA_964522685.1 uncultured bacterium
AGGTTATGGATTTTTCGGAAGTGTTTTCCTCTGTCCACGACAAAAAATGATTTGGAGAAAGAAACCCGCTACACTTATATGGATAGAGAGCCTGTTTTGAACGTTTGAAAATATCCGGGAAAGCATCTTTAGCCGGTACAATAGCTTCTGAAATCAAAAATTATTTAAACCCAGCTAAATAATTCAATAATAATTATTGGGCATAGTTAGGGTCTCGGTGTGATGATAAAAAATAGCTTTTCGATATTTTAGGTTTGCAAACACCCTCTCAGTTATTTTCAATACTCAGTGACTTGCCAAACCATCTAGCAATTTCTTGTCCAAATTTGATATTTTCATTACAGTCAATAAGACAACAAAAACCCCAAGAAGTCCGTATGAAAAAAATCTTTTTATTTCTTATCTTAATCGTATGCTCAGTCTCTATTGCGGCTGTGCCTGACGTTCCTCAATTGCAGCTTACACTTCGGCCCCGTGAGCCGAATTGGCGCGCACAAATCGTCAAGGCCCATCCGAATGGCAATCCACAAACGATCTTATTTTTTCAGCCCCTTCCAGATGGGAAGGAGACCCCGGTCAAACAAATCATGTTCTATGAAAACGCCGTTGTTCAAACGGAAATGGATGTAGGTCTTGTCGATTCAGAATCGCCTGCAGCCAAGGAATGGAAGGCAACTGTTGTGCCAAATGGCCCTCGCGCCGATTTTAACGCAGAAGGCGTTCTTATAAGAGCCAGCGTGTTCAAGCACGGCTATTTGGAGGGAGAATCCCGCCAGTTTTATCCCAACGGGAGTCTTGCTCTTATTGAGCAATACAGGCAAGGGAAACGAGAAGGGAAAAGCAAAGGCTATTACGAAAGCGGAGAACTCAAAGAAGAAGCCATTTATACAAAAAATGAGCTGAACGGCGATTTCATCCAATATTATAAAGAGGGACCCAAAGCAGTCTCATTGCCTTACACGAAGGGTAAGGTGCACGGGAAAGTGATGGAATGGTATCCGAACGGCGCATTGCGCGCTCAGCGTCAATTTGTCAATGGACAGATGCAAGGCGATGGCAAGACGCCGGCTCTTATCAGCTATGACGAGGAGCGCAATGTTCGGGAGGCTCTCGATTTCCGCGATGGGAAACCAATCGGCACCCATAGCCGCTATCATCAAAATGGAAAAGAGGCATACCGCATTCAGTTCAAGAACGGAGTCAAGGTAGGAAAGGAATTGCACTTTGGCGAAGAGGGGAATCTTCTTGGCGAAGGCAAGTACGTCGAAGGGCTGCCAATCGGTAAGCATTGGCGCAATCATCCGAACGGCGTTGCTGCTTTTCGCGCTGAATTCGATAAAACCGGGACTCTGGTAAAGCCGATTGTAGAGTTCGATGATCAAGGTCAGAAATACCGGGAGTACTCCATAAAAGGAGATAAATTCGACGGCCTGTTTACCGAATGGTATCCCGACGGTGAAGTCAAGGCGGAGTACAACTATGCGCTCGGCGAATACGAAGGAGAGCAGAAAGAATTTTATCGTTCAGGACAAATCAAAGTTTTTACTCATTACAAGAATAAGGCAAGAGATGGACTCCACCAAGAGTGGAGTGAAAAAGGTGTTTTGCTTTCCAGTATCAATTTTGCCGATGGCCTTAAAGATGGGCCTCTGACTGAGCGATATCCCAATGGAAACCCCAAACTTGAAGGGCGTTATCAAGTCGACTATCCGGACGGAGTGGTTTCGGAATGGCATGAAAACGGGCAACTCCGCACACGTACTGAATATGTTTTCGGCCTTAAAGAAGGATGGCATCGCGGGTGGAACGAGAAGGGAGATCTGATTTTTGAAGCGAACTATAAAAAAGACCTTCCCGAAGGAGTGATGCAGACTTGGTGGAAAAAAGATCAACTCCGCTCTAGGTTTACGTTCGAAAATGGGAAAAAAGAGGGCAAGCAAGAATGGTACCATGAAAATGGAGCTAAAGAACGGATCGCCTATTACTCCCAGGATCTGAATGAAGGCGATATGACCGCTTGGTACGCTGATGGGTCTTTGGCTTCTTTGCAGCATTTCAAAGACGGCAAACCTAGGGGCAAGCATATAGATTATTTCTCAAAAACAAGTCCGATGCAAAAAGACAATGATCGTTTAGCTCGCGTTTTTCAATACGATGATGAGGGTGTGATGGATGGTGAGCAAACGACCTTCTACGAGAATGGCGTGATGCAATCGATCGCCACCTATGATCATGGAAATCTAAATGGGGTGAAAAAGGTTTGGCAAGCTGACGGCGTTTTGCTGGAAGAATGCAACTATGCCCAAGGAAAACTGGAAGGCCGGTTTTTCCAGAAGATGCAGGATGGCCGCGAGATTGTCTTTACCTATCGAGATAATTTGAAAAACGGCCCTCATGAGATCTATCTTCCTCCAAATCAAAGAGGAGAAAAGGTCAAGGTGCTCAGAGCCAATTATCTGTTTGATCGGCCAGAGGGAATTGTTTCTGAGTACAATGAGAAAGGAATCAAAATCGCAGAAACGTCTTATGCAGCGGGTTTCAAGGAGGGCAAGGCTTCTCTCTATGGCCTTGATGGAAAGCTTCGCGCTACAATCGAATTCGAAAATGATCAGCGGAATGGTCTAATGGTCCAATATTTCCCAGACGGGACGATTTTTCGTGAAACGCCTTACGTCGGTGATCAAAGAGAGGGAGAAGAAAGAACTTATCATCCAGATGGCTCGATCGCTTCCATTTTCTGCTATCAGAACGATGATCTCGAAGGGCTTTCGCAAAGCTGGAATCTGGAGGGGATCCTCGTCTTTGAAGGGGAATATCAAAATGGCTTAAAGCATGGTTTCTTCAATAAATACTACGAAGACGGAAGCCCTTATCTTTTTCAGAACTTTGTTCTCGACAAGCCTGAGGGAGAAAAGAAAAAGTATGACAAAAATGGACGAATCACCGTTTCTCACTTCCAAGATGGGAAGCAAGTTCAGGGAGTAGTTCGTTGATTGCTAATAGCCTAATTTTTTTATCACTTTTTCAGATAGCAAGATGGCGGAATTGGTGTAAGTGGGCAATGCCGTATCTGCGGCTGTCTACTCGCTCAAGTCCTGAAAACGAAGGTGTTTTCGATTGGTAGCGCTCTTCTAAAAATAAGAGACCTCGAGGTGCGAGAAGATTTTTTTTTTGATTCAGATCGAAGAGTTCAGGGACCTCTTTTTCGTAAGGAGGGTCGATGTAAATCAAATCGTAAGGGCTCATGAGTTGTGAAAGGGCCCGTCTTGCATCGAGGGCAATGATTTGGACTTGAGGTTCGATCTCGAGGAGGGATGCATTTTCTCGAATGCATTGCGCGGTCCGGCTGTCTTTTTCAATGAAAGTGGTAAAGGAGGCGCCCCGGCTGATCGCTTCGAGGCCCATGGCCCCGCTGCCGGCAAATAGGTCGAGAAATCGGGCATTTTCAATCCAACCAGCGCAGATGTTGAAGACGGCTTCGCGCAGCATGGAAGTGGTGGGCCTGGTTTGGGGGCCTTTTGGGGATTTTAAGATCCGG
>CAZFWE010000197.1:0-3497 GCA_964522685.1 uncultured bacterium
CCTATCCAATTGACAAGCTTCCCGATCTGACAGACTACATCGTCCTGAAAGTAGGAGCCCCCCCGTTGACAGCCGAAGACAGGGGGAAGGGATTTCTCTTAATCGACGGCACTTGGATCTTGGCCGAGCGAATGGCAAAGCAGCTTCCGCCGACTCTGGTAGAGCGCAGCCTGCCGCCAGGCTATAAGACTGCCTATCCGAGGCGACAAACAGGGTGCCCCAGCGCCGAGGAAGGGCTTTCCTCGATCGAAGCTCTTTATCTTGCGCGATTATACTTAAATCTCTCGACAGAAGGTCTTCTCGACCATTATCATTGGAAAGAAAAATTTTTAGCTTTGAACCATGCTGCAATCTGGGAAAAAATTCAATGAATCAGGCGTTTAACTTCCTCGAACAGCTCAACGATTTTATCTGGGCGCACATCGCTTTTCTTTTGCTGGGCGCTGTTGGCCTTTATTTCACGATTAGTTCCCGTTTTTTTCAAGTGCGGAAATTCCCTGCAATTTTGCGCTCTTTTGCCAATTTTTTCTATGATAAGACGGGCGGCAACGGAGTCCATCCGCTCAAAGCTTTTTTCGCAGCAATCGGCGGCTGCATCGGGATTGGAAATATCGTCGGGATCTGCACCGCGGTTGAAATCGGCGGCCCTGGAGCTCTTTTTTGGACGTGGATCGGAGGGCTTTTTGGAATGGTCATTCAATACGCTGAAGTCTATTTGGGAATGAAATATCGAGTCAAAAACTCGGAAGGAAGCTTCGACGGCGGCCCAATGTATTTTCTCCCGCCCGCCTATAAAGGAAAATGGATCGCGCCCCTCATGGCGATTCTTCTCTGCATTTACGGCGTTGAATTTTTTATGTTCAATGTGATGACCGATAGCATCTCGACGAATTGGCATATCAATAAATACTTCGTCGTCATAGTCCTTCTCCTCTCGATCGTCATTGTTGCCACTGGCGGAATCCGTCGGGTTGGCGAAGTTTGTAGCGGGATCATTCCTCTCTTTATTCTCATGTATTTGGGAATGGGTTTTTGGGTCTTAGCCACCAATGTCTCCCAGGTACCTGAAGTCATTCGGCTGATTTTTGAAGGGGCTTTCTCTCCGCAAGCAGCCATTGGAGGGTTTGCCGGTAGCACGGTCGCTCTCACGATCTCGATGGGACTTTCCCGCGGTGCTTACTCGGGCGATATCGGAGTGGGTTACACCTCGATCATCCATGCGGAGAGCCGCACTACGAACTTCGGGCGTCAAGCCTCTCTCGCAATCGTCGGAATTTTTCTCGACACATTCGTCATCTGCTCAACAAGCATTTTCCTCGTTCTTCTATCAGGCCACTGGAAGGCAGGCATCGACTCGACCCTCATGGTACAGGAAGCTCTCGGCCTCACCTTTCCTTACATGCAATTCTTTATGCCCTTTTTCCTATTCCTTCTCGGCTATACGACAATACTCGCCTACTTCGTCGTTGGCGTAAAATGCGCAAAATTCATCTCTCCGAAATGGGGGCCTACTCTCTATTACACCTACGCCTGCATCACGCTCCCGCTATTTGCCTTCGTCGATCCGAAGCAAGCATTTGTGATAATGTCGCTATCCGGAGCGCTCCTTCTCCTTTTCAACGTAATCGGGATGATGGTACTTCGAAAAGAAGTGCACTTCAATTTAGATTAGACCTCTTTCGAAACTCGCTTTGCTTGAAAAAATTGAAGGTTTTTGGCAGATTTTTCGAAAAAGATGCCAAAATTTTGGCAAGCAAATGGAGTTTCGAAAGAGGTCTATTAGGCTACGGAATAGCGGCGAGTTTTGGCGCTCCTTGCCCTTGCAACCGGAGAAGAAGCGATTTATCGATCTCCCGGCGATAGCAGCGATAGCAAGTCGGATAGTACTTTTCTTCCGAACCGAGCTCAACTGACGCCCCTTCATTGACCGCTTGACCATTGATATGCTTGAGATTCATGATCGATTTGCGATTGCAATAATAGCATGTCGCCTTCACCTCTTCGATCGAGTCGGCCAGCTCCATGAGCCTAAGACTCCCTTCAAATAGATGAGACTTGAAATCAGTCCGAAGGCCATAGCAAATGATCGGTATATCCCAATCGAGGGTGATCCTTCGAAGTTCTTCGATCGCTTTTGTCGGGAAAAATTGCGCTTCATCGACCAAAATACAGGAAATTCCCGTATAATCGATTCCCTGCATCGATTTTTCATTCACGATCAAAAGGTCTGCCTGCATTTCAAGGCCGGCTCTCGATTTAATCCTGTCTTTGCCAAAGCGAATATCGAGATCGGGCTTCATCAGCAAGATCTTTTTGCCCTGGCTTCGATAGTTATGCGCGACAGCGAGCAAATTCAATGTCTTTGCACTGCCAACAGCTCCATGTCGAAAGTAAAGTTTAGCCATTTGTTTCCTCATTGTGAAAGGGGATACATTAGCCATTCAGTGAATTTTTTAAAAAGAAATTATTAGACCTCTTTCGAAACTCGCTTTGCTTGAAAAAATTGAAAATTTTTGAGCAGATTTTTCGAAAAATTTTGAGAGCATATGGAACATATTGTCGAAAAATTTTGCGAAAAAGATGCCAAAAATGGCAATTTTGGCAAGCAAATGGAGTTTTGAAAGAGGTCTATTAACCGAGCCGTTCCCTCTGCTCAAGAGGATTGAGTGCGATATTGGATGTCATTAAAAAACGCACTAACGGCCTTAGCATTTGTGGGGGGAGCTGCCAAAAAATTCACAATCTGCTCCGCCAAATCGAAGGAATACCCCTGTCCTTGAAGAACCTCAAGCCATTTCTCTTGAGGAGCTTGAGCCCGTGTCACACAATTCTTCCCGAAGAAAATGAGAGTGATTGCCTCTATAAGACGAAAGACGTCATATTTGTCATCCGCGCAACACCCATCATCATCAAATCTGGCTGAACCAAAGTCCCCTAAGTCGTAGCGATTCATGTTTTCATCGCAAAATATGTTTGCAAGACGAAGATCTCCATGAAGGATATGCAAATCATGAAGAGTAACAAGTCCTTGGCTGATTTGACAGACCGCTTCAAGCCTCTCTGCTCGATTCATGGCAAGATAAAAATCAGCCAAGCTTCCATCATATTTATGCATAACAATCATATTTCCTAAAGCACCGTTTCCAAACCCTAGCAAATAGGCTTTCGGACGAAGTAATAAGCCCGTGGATTTGTTCGGCCAATTTAACGAAATTTCGTATTCACGTTTCATACTGTCTGTACTATATTTAAAAGCTTTTAATTTTCGGCCCTTTTGGCTCTCCGTAGGTGTTAATACGTGCACAACTCCGTTGGCTCCATTTCCCAAGCTCTCACCCACATCATAATGGGTAGTATAAGTGGTTCCATTCTTTGTTCGTGCCCGAGAAAAATTGAAACTATTTTGGTCGTAATGCCAGATAGCTCCCGTGCGGTTCGATATCGTTGCTTCCATCATAATATAAAAATCCCAATTTTAATTTTAAACTATTATAACA
>CAZFWE010000198.1:0-3496 GCA_964522685.1 uncultured bacterium
CCCTAAAAAACCGATCACTAGGGCCCACCATCTCACTTTCGGAATAATGATCTTCAACCAAAAGAAAACAACGAGCGGCATAAAGAGAGGGGCTGTGTTGGAGGCAGTGACTGCGTCCAGAAGCGGCAAATATTTTACCGAATAAAAATAACAATAGATCGCGCCGAGACCGGTCAGGCCTCTTGCAATATGTCTAGAAATTAGTTTTGGGTGGAGATGAACTCTTCCTAAAAAAATCCCCGGTAATACAAAAAGAAATGCAATGAAAAAACGGATAAACACCATTGTCTCGTTCGGAACTGAAACAGCAAACTTGATGAAAAGAGCACTGACCGCGCTCATCAAGGCCGCCAAAAGACCAAATAGAAATCCGTGGTGTTCTTTTGTCATTAATAGCTGAGAATTACCCCAAAATTATACCTTGAACTTGTGATCGGATCGAACCCCGAGTGCCAAAGCTGAAAACCATAATCGAGATGTGCAGAAACATTTCGACTGTATTGGTAGCGAAAACTTGGCCCAATCGATCCCAGCGATGCAAAGGAAGGCGATCCATTCGGAGGATTGTGCCTAGTGCCGAGTCCTGCATCGAAGAAAGCGAGCAGATAAAGTTCGTCATAATGCTTGCAAAAACCTAATCCATGAATCGGGCTTACATGCGGAGTTTCGATCGTTAAATGAAGGATCCCCGCGTTGTCCAAATTCAAGATCCTTTCTTCGAACCCCCTGATTGAGTTATAGCCGGTCATCGTAAATTGTTCACTCGGCAGCAGATTCGTCGTCGAATATTGTCCGGAGAGATCGTAGGAAAACCAAAAGCCGGAGAATTCTTGGGATAAGGAATGAGCTGCTCTTGCATAGATGTATGACGCTTCCGCTCGGTATCGAAGCGATTCGTAAGAGCTCTGGTCGTTATGGTTGGTAATCCCGCTTGGATTGCCAAAGACTTCTAAATTAAAGAAGATTTTACGACTGCGATTGCGTACGCCGACATTGTATCCAAGCATAAACTGGTTCATGGAGGCCATGCCATAATAGTCCGAGGTGCCATTAAATAGTAAATTCGTATTGCTTTCCTTATAATCGTATCCGATGACAAATTCCTGCAAGATGTCGAGATCGCTGTAAAAAGGGATCCGATAGCGAAGATCCACCTGCCAGCTTATGCCTCGCGGTCGCACACGACGATCTCCCGAATCGAGTTTTGCGCTTGCGTAACCGCCGTAGGCTTGCGCGATATGCCGAAACCAAGGAAGGGGTACACGAACATAGCCCGTGTGTGAGAAAAAGCGGTTGCCATTGGGCGCTTGCGTATATTGATAAGACACTTCGCTATCCTGCACGATCGTCTTGCCTAAATTTAGGCCGAAGAAAATTCGATTTCTTTCCGTAGAAGTGGTCCCGGTATTATCGGCCCCGGTATAAACTCGGTAAGGCCATCGGTCCACGGTCAATAGTTCCAAATCCGCTATCCCGGGTCTTTTTCCCGGAGTGAAGACGGCATCGGTCCTACGGAATGGATTGTGGTTCATAAACGCAAGATCTTCGTAAAGCTCTTTTGTGGCAATCGGCTCGCCTTTTTTAGCGCGGATGTATTTTTCTAATTGCATGCTCGTAAAATGCTTGTTTCCTTTGAATCGGATTTCACCGAGCTTCGCCTCGCTAACGACTAGCTGCAAAATTTTCTTCGTCAGCTCTTGTTTTGGGGTGCTGACCACAACCAGCGGCTGATTTTTCGATTCATAAAAACTCGCGATCTCCTGCTTGATCTCATCCATCGAGCTGTGCGTCAGGGGCATTCCGATGAATTGCGAAGCCAATTTCTGCAGAAAATTTTGATTGTGATCCAAAAGACCAACGCCGATGGAATTGACTCCAGACATCGAATCAATCGGCTCAGTGCGGACGAGGTTCCAGTCGCCGAGGAGCAGAATGCCCTCCAGTTGTGGAATAATGACATTCTCTTCCATTCCAGGAGATTGGATCTCTTTTTGTGCGGCAGACAGAACTTCTTCCTGATTCGCAGATAGGATCTCTTCTTGAGCGATCATTGAACTAGCGAAAAGCAAAAGCAAAGGAACAAATGCGGTTTTCATCATCTTGGTACTTTAAAATAATTGTGCTGTAGGTAATAGAGATATCGCAACGTATCTGGATTTTTCCAGTAAGGGCTGTTGAGGAATTCGAGATAGCGATCCATGATCCGGATCGGCTCCCCTGAAATCGTCGCGTGCATAAAATAATATTCTGACCTTCCGATAGAAATTGCCGCTTTGCTTTCGGCAAATGATTTCCGATGGGCTGCGAGTTCGGAAGCCGCCATTTGGAATCCCGGGACATCGATCAGCCAAGCGAATTCCTGGTACCATAATCTCTCAGGGATAAGAGATCTCAATTGCTGGAGTGAGTCCAGAGTTTTTTCAACATAAGTCCCTCCGTTTGAAAAAGGAGTTCCGGAGACGGTCAAAAAAGAAGCTGCGGAAGAAGTCTGAGCTTCCGAACCAGTTGCAAAACCCTTCGATGCTAAAAATGGCTCCCCCTTTTCGTCTGTCCCGTCTAAAAACACACGTCCATTTTCCTTTCGGACGACCGTTGCGTCTTCCATCCCTTCGCGATTTACGGCCAGCAAATAAGGCGATTGGAGTGCTCCTTTCTGAAAACTTGACTTTGGTCGGATCATCATTTTAGGGCGATCGATTGAAGATAGAGAAACCTCATCTCCAGTGATCATGTAGATGCGGTCTTCAGCAGCCTTTAAATCTCCTGTGTTCTCAACAGATGACCCGATCAGATAAAGCGGCCCGCCAAATGCTCGTATCGAACCGCGATTGATTACTTTCGCGTCGCTTTCACCGTTTTGAAATACGAAATTATCTCCATTCAAAAAGGCCTGATTTTCCATATCGAGAGACGCGGCCAGGAAGTTAGCACAGTCGATCACGCCGGTTTTCCCCACCAATACCCCATATGGGTTTACGAGAAAGATCTGGCCGTTACCCTCCATTTTTCCATAAATTTCAGTAAGATTGGATCCGGTTACCCGGTTCAATATAGCCGATTTTTCATTCGGCTGGATAAAGCGAGTCGTCTGTCCAGCTTCAACGGAAAAGCTGTCCCACTCGATGATCGCCTGCGGACTTGCCTGCACGACGTTCAGCACATCGGCTGAGGGGCGTTCGACCGCCGCATTGCCGAAGACGATTTTCTCCCCTGCCGGGTTCGCGAAAAGCGCCATGGGCAGGAGGATAAATAGGAACGATTTAGCCACTTGAATGCTCCTGTAAGGAACATCCTTCATATACTAAAAAATTTATGCGCACAAGCCGTTTTTTAACGGAAAAGAAGATTTGAAGAACTGCTTGCTAGAAAAAACCCCTAGCGTTTAGACTTAGTCCCTTTCAGCCATATGCTTTATGGCCAGATAGCTCAGTTGGTAGAGCAGAGGACTGAAAATCCTTGTGTCGCTGGTTCGATTCCAGTTCTGGCCAAACCTTTC
>CAZFWE010000199.1:0-3478 GCA_964522685.1 uncultured bacterium
TTTTCAACTACTTTGAGTTCAAGACTACTGCATGGCTTAGCACGATCGGGGTAATCGCAGGAACCATCATCCCAGGCATTTTACGAGTATCTCTCGGGATCCACTGGGTCATGAGTGGCATGCCGCTCCAGATAGAATTCTCTTTGCAAGCGCTTAAACCGAAAATCACCGGCCTACAAGACATCGTCTTCTTGACCGGCCTTTTCTTGGCGTTCGGCGGGCTAGAGGTCTCCGCTGTTCATGCCGGCGAAGTGAAGAATCCGCAAAAATCTTTCCCTCGCGCTATCTTGATCGCTGCTCTTGTCGCTTTGGGCCTCTATGTTGCAGGCGCTCTTTCCGTCGCTATCATGATTCCTAGAGAAGAAATCAGCGTCGTTTCCGGACTCATGGAAGCGTTCGCTCTCTTTTTTAAAAACCTAGGCGTCGGAGGGTTCATCATTCCAATTGGAATCATGATCATCATCGGCGCAATCGGAGAGCTTAATGCATGGATCATCGGCCCCATCCGAGCCCTGCATGCCACCTCAAAACACGGAGGACTTCCGCCTGTATTGCAAAAACTCAACCGGCATGGGATGCCCGCTCATCTTCTGTTTTTCCAAGCGATTATCGTCTCGATTGCTTCACTCGTGTTCCTCTTCATGCCGACGGCTAGCAGCGCATTCTGGATTTTGAGCGCCATGTCGGCCCAGCTCTATCTTTTGATGTACATCCTCATGTTCTTATCCGCGATCAAACTCCGTTATAGCCATCCGAATATCGAGAGAGCCTATAAAGTTCCCTATAAAATGAAAGGAATTTGGTTTGTCGGATCGCTCGGTGCAATCAGCTCCCTATTTGCTTTTTTCATCGGATTTTTTCCACCAGAACAACTCAAAGTTGGAAGTCTTTGGTTTTATGAGGGATTTCTCTTCATCGGAATCTTTATCATGTGCCTGATTCCCTACTTGATCTATCGCTTCCACGACCCAAACTGGAAACCCTCACTTATGGAGAAATAATGAAGGAAGAACCAATCCACTCTCATCGTAAATCAGACCATCCGATCCATCCGCTGATCTTGAATCGCTGGTCTCCCCGAGCTCTGACAGGCGAGTCGATTGACGATGCAACCATCTTATCTCTTTTCGAAGCTGCGAGATGGGCACCTTCGGCCTACAATGATCAGCCCTGGCGATTTATCTATGCTAAACAAAACACGAAGTCCTTTGCCATATTCGTCGATATCCTGAATGAGTTCAATCGCACTTGGGCGATAAAAGCAGCTTTATTAGGCGTTATCGCATCGCGCAAAACCTTTGCGCAGAACAACAAGCCTTCGCATACCCACTCCTTTGATGCCGGAGCGGCTTGGGAAAATCTAGCTCTTGAAGCATGCAGCCGTGGACTCGTGGTGCACGGAATGGAAGGCTTTGATTATGAAAAAGCTAAAACAGTATTGCACATCCCTGAAGAATATGTAGTTCTAGCCATGTTTGCAGTGGGGAAAAAGGCTTCGAAAGAAGTATTATCGCCTGAACTTCAAAAGAAAGAAATGCCTTCAACTCGTAAAAAGGTGAGCGAATTCGCCTTTGAAGGACACTTCAAATAATAAAAAAATCGAGCAGGCCCTTCAAGGCTCTACTCGACCCCTAATTCCTTAAGCCTGAATTACTCTTGAGCCATTACCGCACTAGAAGCATGCGATTTACGGCGAGCTTTTTTTCGACGTGGAGCTTTTCTTTTCGCTGTTTTGTGATGCGTTTTTTTCGCTTTTACTTTTCGGCGAGTTTTGCTTGCTTTCGTTTTACGAGCTTTCGTTTTGCGTACGCCTTTGCGAGCTTTTGTTCTGCGAGCGGTTTTCTTATGCCCTTTTTTCGCAGCTTTTCTTTTGCGTTTGATCATATTTTTCTCCTTGTTTCGTAAGAGTTAGAGATCTTCGATAAGACCCTTTCGGATTTCCTACCCACAGCGGACCTTCCGCTCCTCTCCATCTGCCTTACAATCTTTATTATAAAATAATTTACTAATAAATACAAATGCTTAGCAATTTTAATTTCAAATTCGACAAAAACAGAAAAACCAAAAACCAATTCAGAATACATTGTGAGGGCATTTTTCGTTCGAATATCTCACGTTTAAAAAAATTTTTTTTCAAAAATTAATCAGCAAAAAAATATATTTTTCCAGAAAAAAAAAGAAAAACGCACAACCATTTATAAATAAATGATTTACATTTAACTTGACATTGTTAAAACCCTAACTGTCAATTAATTGCAGAATTTGATAATTTTGAAGCCATGAGCGTACCTCTTTACGAAAAAATGCGGCCGAAATCACTTGTGGAGATTGCAGGCCAAGATCATCTCGTCGGAGAGCGAGGGTTTCTCACCAGAATTTGCCAAGCGCAAAAGCCGATTTCACTCCTTTTATTCGGCCCTCCTGGCTGCGGAAAAACAACGATCGCCAAATATTACGCCAGCGCATTCAAGATCCCTTTTCTTTCGATGACCGGAGTTTTACAAACTACCGCTGATTTGAAAAAAATTTTAAAAGAAGGAGAGTTGATGCCTCTTTTTCGGAGACAAATCATTCTCTTTTTCGACGAAATCCACCGCTTGAACCGCGCGCAGCAAGACATCTTCCTTCCGTTCTTGGAAGACGGCTCTCTCATTCTCGTCGGAGCCACTACGGAAAATCCCTCTTTTGCTCTCAATAACGCGCTCCTTTCCCGTCTCCGCGTTCTTTCTTTGAACCCGCTTTCACACGAATCGCTGGAGAGTATTTTACAGCGCTATGAAAAAGCTTCAGCTCTCTTGCCGATCACGGAAAAAGCCCGTGAATTTCTTTGTTCCCTCTCGCAAGGAGATGGCCGCCATCTTCTGAACCTCATTGAAACAATCGAGCAGCTACCGAAAAATGTGATTTATGATGTGGCGGATTTGGCCACCCAGCTGCAAAGACGAGTTGCGCTCTACGACCGAGACCGCGAAGGCCATTACAACCTCATCTCCGCTCTCCACAAATCGGTCCGCGGCTCCGATCCCGACGCCGCGCTTTACTGGTTGGCTCGAATGCTTGATGGAGGCGAGCAACCTCTCTTCATCGCCCGACGCATGATTCGAATGGCCACCGAGGATATCGGCCTCGCGGACCCTCAAGCCTTGGGCCTAGCCTTGGCTGCCTACCAAACCTACGAAATGCTCGGATCTCCCGAAGGAGAGCTCGCTCTCGCGCAGACGATCGTCTATCTTGCCCTCGCCCCTAAAAGCAACGCGGCCTACACCGCCTACCAAAAATGCCGCCAAGTCGCTTCTGAGACGGGCCACCTGGAACCTCCCAAAATTATTCTCAATGCTCCAACCGGCCTGATGAAGGAAATGGGGTACGGCAACGGATATATCTATGACCATAATACGCCGCACGGCTTTTTGGGACAAGACTATTTTTTACCAAATCTTTCTCGAAAATTTTTTTATACTTCACTTGAGCTAGTTTT
>CAZFWE010000200.1:0-3475 GCA_964522685.1 uncultured bacterium
ATGTCGAGGGCCTTATCGACGAGCAATGGGAAGAAGAGCCAACGGGACGCATTGAAAATTGGATGAAGTTCTTCTACACAGAAGAAAATCGCAAAGAAAAAGCCCTCCGAAAAACCTCCCAAGGAGAATCCGTCGATTTATTTAGCTACACAGATGGCAAACTCTCCAGTCATACCGATCCCAATGGTCACGTTACAACATTTGTTTGGAACGAATTTTTCAAGAACGAACTAGATCAAAATGTACTGCAAAAAACTGAGACCTCCCCTCTTGGCCAAGCGACTATTGAAACCTATGACGCAGGCGAGCGGATCGTATCGCGAGAAAAGAAAAACACTCAAGGGCAAACTGTATTCAAAGAGAGGTTTCTCTATGACGCTTCAGGAAACCAAGCTAAACGGATCTCCTATATTTACACGGATGGCACGCCGATCAAAGAAATTTCGATCACCTGGAAATATGATGCGATGGGGCGAATAAAAGAGGAAACAGAAAGTGGGCAAAAGACCACTTTTTATGATTATGATTCAAGAGGCCGCCTTGAATGGAAGGCTCTGCCAAATGGAGTCCGCCTTCACTATACTTATGATGGCGCCGACCGTTTAGAAGAATTAACCAGTTCGGATGGAAGAATTAACTATCAGTACTCCTATGAAACTGGCCCCGATCCCGTTCAAATCTCCGATTTAACGCAAGAAACGGCTCTGACGCGCCGATATAACCTATTCGGACAGGTGATTTCCGAGATAAATAGTAGAAGCTTATCGAGCAGGTGGGACTATGATTCGATAGGTCGCTGCATCTTGTTCACACTGCCGGATGGCTCTTCAATTGCTTACCCCACTAAAGGCGTTCACATCAGCGCTGTCCAGAGGAAAGATCCTCGGGGAACCCTTCTGTATGAGCATAGCTACCGCAAATTCGATTGCAATGGACATGTGTCTGAGGAAGACCGCATTTTCGATCTAGGGAAGATTCAAACCACTCACGATCTGTTAGAGCGCCCTAAGAGTCAGACTTGCTCTCACATGGAGCATTCTATTGCTTACGGACCCTCTGGGCTGGTCAGCGAGACCTACAATTCACTTTTTGGGGAGAAACTTTATAAGCATGACGCTTTGGACCAGCTCAAAGAAGAAGGAGATCAAACTTACGACTTTGATTCCCTGGGAAATCCAACAGGATTTGAAATCAATGATTTGAACCAAATCTCTGCCACTTTAGAGTGTACTTTAACTTATGACGACAATGGCAATCCAAAGACAAGAACTGTCGCTGATGGATTGATCGAGTATCAGTTTGACTCTCTTGGCAGGTTGATTGAAATCACTACCGCAGAGAAGAGAAAAGTACTTTATTTCTATGACCCTCTGTCTCGGTTATTTGCGAAAAAAATCTACACCTATATCGCCAATTCCTGGAAAAAAGAAGGAAAAGTTTTTTATCTCTATGATCGCGACCGAGAGATAGGAATACAGGATGAAAGAGGTTATCCTCTTGAGCTAAAAATTCTTGGCCTAGGAATACGTGGAGATATTGGCGCTGCGGTTGCACTTGAAATCGGAGGTACCGTCTACGCCCCCCTGCATGATTTCGATGGAAATATCGTCGCCATTGTTTCTCCCGATGGGAGCATTGCCGAAAAATATGAACTCAATGCTTTTGGAAAGGAGGAATCTACTGCCTTCCTCAATCCTTGGCGCTTTTCTTCAAAACGCAACGAAGAGGGTCTCTTCTTCTTCGGCCTTCGTTTCTATGATCCAACTCTCGGACGGTGGCTGAATCCAGACCCCGCAGGATTCGTGGATGGGACTAATCTCTATGTCTTTGTACAAAATAGTCCACTAAACCGATTGGATCTGTTTGGTTTGATCTCTGAAGATCCTTTTGAGCAAGTTCAAGTAAACATACCAATCCCTATCATTCCGCGCCTACCTGGTTTTAATACATTACTCGGGAAATGTTCGAGCAATGGAATTGAAGTTGATATTGTTTTATGTTGCGGATATTGGCATCAACTCCAGTTTACACCCGAAGAAATTAAAATGGACAAAGTGGATCTTCTGAACCATTTCCATGAATTGACTCCCAAAGAAGGAGCCTATTTTAGCCTCGTGACGGTTGGAAACGGAGTCTTCACAAACTTAGAAGAATGTTACACTATGGCCACACAGGTAGCTCAAATAGTAGGAGACACGCTCCTAATGGCTTTGCACAACCCTACGGGTCTTCGCTCTTATGGGCGAGGAATAGGCATAGACCTAGACAGAACTCGAAAAGAACGAGAAGGAATTGAAACTCCAATTGTTTGCGTGAACCGTCAACTTATGGCGACTGCAGGCACTAGAATGTACAACGTGAATCCACTATCTCTTTGGCTCAGCATCCCCCACAGTGAAAACGGTGTGATCTCAAAAAGAGCTCTTGAAGGCATGACTGCAGAACAAAAACAGATTTTCCAAAAAATTCTTCATGTATTTGCGGTAGGTCCTGCAGAGCCTTTGTCTCGAGAACAGGGCGTCTCTGTAAGAAACGTGTATTCTAATAAAGATTACATCACAGGATTTGGACCTTGCGGCTATGCTAAACGTTATATGGATAATCCCAATTATGATATTCAGGTACTTCCCTGTATATCAAGCAAGAGTGACAAAAATTTTGGGATAGCCGATCATGGATTCCTGCAACCTACATATCGTAAAGCATGGGAAGAACATATTAAGGATTTGAAACAAGTATTTAAATTTTATGGTGGGTCAAGCAATGACCAAAGTCGTTAAATTAATTATTTTTTTAATTACAGTATTACTAACAAGACCCTCCCTACATTCAGAAGAATCGAAACCTCCTGAATATTTAAAATATGTAGATGAAATTGTTGCTGATTTTGCTAAAGAGATGAAAAAGAAACACAAACTGCACTGTTATGGAGATGGCGGTAGCATGCCAACTGATGTTGCAGAAATAGACGTACTTTTTATTTCTTATAGTCATTCAACAGTGGATGAAGCCAGAAAAATGGAAGTAAATGCTGTCCAAGAATTACTAAAGCGAATTAATAGTCACGAAAAAATCAGGCCTTATCTTAGAGAATATCCATTTAATCAAGACAGAGTCGGAGTTTCTATTTCATTTAGGACAGAAACCGATGGCCGCCCTCTTGATGGGTCTGTTGCTTATGTCAGTATAGGGAAGGGCAAAATTTTTTATTATTCAGCTGAAATGAAAATGACAGCAGCTACTCCTCTTACCTATATGAACGAAAAAAATGAAGTCGTAAAAGAAATGATACCAGGAACACTTGAAGAAAATTTAATCGATCTTATGAATGAACCTTACGAGGAAGCTTTAAAAATTGTAAAAGCAGTATCTACCCCAAATCGGAAATAATAATGAATCCAATCAAAGACAAGATTAGATCTCTTTCGAAACTCGCTTTGCTTGAAAAAATTGAAGATTTTTGAGCAGATTTTTC
>CAZFWE010000201.1:0-3465 GCA_964522685.1 uncultured bacterium
CTCTCTGAGAGCAAGATCCAGTAGCTGTCGGGGGCCGGTTCTTCGAGGGTTTTGAGAAGAGCGTTGGCGGCAGCGGGCTGCATACTTTCAGCCGATTCGATGAGAAACACTTTAGCAGGCGCAGAATAAGGCGCTGAATGAGAAATATCGATTGCATTGCGGATCGATTCGATCGAGTGAAGCCCACTTTTTCCTTCCGGGGCAATTGAGTGAAAGTCGGGGTGAGTTTCTAAACGTTCTATTTTGAAGAACTCCTTCCCAAGGGAAGGAGATTCTCCCATTCGTAAGGGGGAAGAAGTTCCTTCCGCCACCTGTTTTGGTAGCCCCCCTAGACCCGCCTCTAAAGGAGTGAGACTGCGGGGAGCTGCGAGGTTCAAAAGCTGAGAGGCTAGCCATAGGGCTATTTTTTTACATTGAGCACACGGTCCGGAAAATAGCAATGTGTTTGGAATCTTTTCTTCGGAAAGGGCTTTTTCTAGATATTCTTCAAACATTTCGTCTCGATGAGTTTCATGGCGGCCTGGAAAACTTCCCCAGGCGGCTTCGCAGCGTCCAAAAGATGGAACCTATGTGGATGTTGCCGCTGTAGAAGATGATATCCTTCTCGAATCTTTTGATGAAAGGAGAGTGTTTCTGCTTCAATCCGATCTTTGCCACGGCTTTTGAGAACGCGAGAAAGGCCGAGTTCAGGATCGATGTCGAGATAAAAGGTCAAATCCGGCTCGAGGCCTTGCGAAAAAAAGGCGCAGATTTCAGCCACTTTTTGCAAACCTAGACCACGCGCGGCACCTTGATAGGCGATCGAAGAGTCGTTGAACCGATCGCAGAGGACGATTTTCTCCTCGTTCAATGCGGGACGAATAAGTTCTTCTATGTGTTGCGCCCTCGAGGCTAAAAAAAGGGCGAGCTCGGCGTAGGCGGACATCGGTCGATCTGTGCACTGAAGTAAGATCTGGCGGACAAGCTCTCCCAGATGGGTGCCCCCGGGCTCTCTCGTTCGGATAAGATGAAACCCTCGATGAGCGAGATTCTTGGAGATCTCTTCGATGAGGGTCGTTTTGCCTGCCCCTTCCCCGCCTTCAAACGTAATGAAACAGCTTCGTTTCATAGTCTTCCTAGGGAGGGGTGGTTGACTCTTCTACGACTACAGCCTCGATCTTCTGCGCGGCGACAACTAGATCGTTTTCCTCTTTGAGGGTGACGAGCTTAACACCTTGCGTCGACCTTCCCATGACGCGGACATCTTTCATCGGGATGCGGACAGCTTGGCCGGCAGAAGACATGAGGAGGACGCTATCGGTATCGGTGACGCTAAGAGCAGCTACGACAAGGCCATTTCTCTCAGAGATGAGGATAGAACGGACGCCGCTGCCACCGCGGTTGGTTTGACGGAAATCTTCCACTTTAGAGCGCTTGCCGAACCCATTCTCGCAGATAGTGAGGATCGTTTGATCTGGAGTGACGACTTCGCAACCGACGACGATATCCGACTCATTTTTCAGACTTACGCCGCGGACACCGCGCGCGACGCGGCCCATGGGTCGTACCAGTGATTCATCAAAGCGGACAGCCATGGCGTTGCGAGTGAAAAGCATGACTTGCTGCGTTGGTCGCGTAATCCTAGCAGCGATGAGTTCGTCTCCTTCATCGATGTTGAGAGCATAGACGCCTTTGCGGCGCGGGTTGACAAAGGCGGACAATTCGGTCTTCTTCACGACACCTTTGAGTGTTGCAAGAAGAATGCAGCACCCCTCTTCTTCAAAGTTGCGAACGCGCAGGATGGCGGCTACTTTTTCATTTTCACGAAGGTCTTCGAGAAGATTAATGAGAGGGCGGCCTTTCGTGCGGCGGCCAGTTTCCGGAATCTGCCAGACTTTGATCCAGTAACATCGACCATGCGTTGTGAAAAGCAAGAGAGTGTCGTGAGTGGAGGCGACATAGATATGCTTGAGTGTATCGGCCTCTTTTTTCATCTCCATTCCGATGACGCCGGCGCCACCGCGTCTCTGCTCGCGGAAAGTATCGATCGGCATTCTCTTGATATAGTCGTCATTTGAGACGGTAATGACGACTTGCTCATCGGCAATAAGGTCTTCCATTTGGAATTCCCCTTCGGCGGCGACGATCTTTGTCTTACGTTCGGATTTATGGATCTTGCGCAAATCTTCAAGCTCTTCGCGAATGATGTCTTTCACCATCGCTTCGGAGGCTAGAATAGCTTTATAATGGGCGATCTTTAGGAGGAGATCTTTGTATTCGCTGTCGATCTTCTCATGTTCGAGGCCCGTTAACTGGTAGAGGCGAAGATCAAGGACGGCGTTGGCCTGTCTTTCGCTCAAGGCAAAGCGACCCATCAATTCAGAGCGAGCTGCGTCGCGATTCGAGGAAGCTCGGATGATTTTGACCACTTCATCGAGGTGGTCAAGCGCTTTTAGATACCCTTCCAAAATGTGGGCGCGGGCTTCCGCTTTGGCAAGCTCGAAGCGCGTTCTACGGCGAATAACTTCAATTCTATGGTCGATCCAAGAGGTCATGAAGTGTTTGATATTCATGGTTCGCGGCAGGCCGTGGTCGAGCGCGAGCATGTTGCAGCCGAAAGTGATTTGGAGGTCGCTGTTTTTGTAGAGCTGGTTGATGGAGACATCGGGGATTTCGCCACGCTTCAGTTCAAGAAAGATCCGTAGACCATCTTTATCAGATTCATCGCGAATGTCGGACAAGCCGGTAATGACTTTGTCATTGATCAGCTGCGCGATTTGCTCGATTAGCCTCGATTTGTTGACGTTGTAGGGAATTTCGTCGACAATGATCGACTGCCTGCCGTTCTGGCCGTCTTCAACGCGCATGGAAGCCCGGAGCATCAATTTCCCTCTGCCCGTATGGTACGCCTCCTTAATGCCGCGATAACCGCAGATGACGCCGCCAGTCGGGAAATCAGGGCCAGGCATCACCTTCATGATATCATCGATCGATGCACTCCGGTCTCCGAGAACAAGGAGAGTCGCTTCAATGAGCTCCCCTAAATTGTGCGGCGGGATGTTCGTCGCCATGCCGACCGCGATCCCTGTGGAGCCATTGGCGAGCAAATTGGGGAATTTCGCCGGAAATACAACCGGCTCTTCTTTCGTTTCATCGTAATTGGGCGTCATCTCGACGGTGTCTTTGTCGAGATCTTCCATGAGAGCCATGGCAGCAGAAGTCAGTCTCGCTTCCGTATAACGCATGGCAGCTGGGGGATCTCCGTCAATAGAGCCAAAGTTTCCCTGCCCGTTGATGAGGCTGTAGCGCATCACCCAATCCTGAGCCAAACGAACTAAGGTCGGATAGATCACCGTTTCACCATGCGGGTGGTAATCCCCTGAGGTGTCGCCGGAGATCTTTGCGCATTTACGGTGTTTCGCGCCGGGTGTCAGATTTAGCTGGCGCATGGCATACAAAATCCGTCTTTAGGAGGGCTTCAGACCG
>CAZFWE010000202.1:0-3456 GCA_964522685.1 uncultured bacterium
GGTCCCATACGAATTGTTTCCGCATTTATGACAGAGATATTCCCTATATTCCTCTTGCCATCGATTTTTATGACGGGCGATTCTGCGTGCAATATTTTTCCAAAGGAGAGCAGGAAGATCCGCCGACGTTGGTCGAAGAGGAGCTAATCCACGCTTTAAAAGGCCTTTTTGGTGCAGAGCCTAGTTCGATTTATTGGCGCACCCGCATTCGCCGTGAAAGACTCCAGCAATATGAAAAAGTAGGAGAGTCTAAGGAATTTTTTACCGTGCTGGAATACGGCGTCAAATTCAAGATCAATCTCGTGGACTATTTGGATACCGGCCTCTTTCTCGACCATCGAGAAACGAGGCGACTGATCGCATCTTTTTCTAAGGGCAAACGGGTTCTCAACCTTTTTTCATACACCTGTTCGTTCAGTGTTCACGCTGCCGCCTCAGGGGCCAGTTTCACGAAAAGCGTAGATATGTCGAATACCTATACCGAATGGGGGAGAGATAATTTTATCCTCAATTCTATTCCTTTGACAAGCAACCCAATTGTGCGTGCCGATTGCTTGAAGTTCTTAGATGAGGAGAGAGCGAAATACGACATCATCATCATCGATCCTCCCACCATTTCGCGCTCAAAGAAGATGGCCCAAATGTTCGACATTCAAATCGACTACATCGCTTTGATTGCAAAAGCATTGAGACTGCTGGCTCCCGAAGGTGTGATTTTTTTTAGCACGAATTCGAGAAAGTTCGTTTTTGACGAAAGCCAGTTTCAAGGCATTCTCATTGTAGAAATATCCCAAAAAACTCTCCCTATTGATTTTCACGACCCCAAAATTCACCGCTGCTGGAAATTAGGGACTGTCTAAAAATAAGTTGAACCATTTCACGGCCATTATAATGGCTCATTTGTCAGACGGCAGTCACTCGGCCATATTGTTTGAACATTATCCTCGTTCCTGCCGCAGACATCTGAGCCATTCTAAGAACCGCCAAATAGTTCACTTTATTCTTAGACAGTCCCTTAAAATTTAATTTCTAAAGAAGCGTTGATGCCATTTTGGTTCAAGAATCGGGATTCAACCGAGAGCGTCCCTTTTTCTCCCATCACGAGAGTCGCTCCCACGGCCATGCCCCAAGCGTTGATTCCGGCAAAGGAACGGATTGTCGCATCCATTGGTTCCTCAACCCCCGGAACTAGAACGAGAAAGCCGTACTGATTAGGATTGATCTTCGAGTTGATGTATGTTCCATTGATGTACGGGCAAAAAATTCCGCTTTGATAGGAAAGGCCGAATGACCCTTGATACTCGCGGTAAAAGAGCATCAAATCAGATTCGATTTCCAAAGCTAGCCCTGAAGAGACTAAGAAGAGCGGTTTCTGATCGCTTTGAAAGTACTTGAAATCCGCTCCGATTCGAAAACAATTTAATTCGAACGCGATTGCCTTAGCTCCGAGACCCCAAGAGAATTGCCGCCGAGCAAAAACTTCTTGATCCATTTGAAGTTTAGAACTTCCAACAAGACCGTAAATATCCAGCCTTTGCGCATAGTTCAAAGTGATCTGTGCCGTTTCTGAGGCGATGCTTACGGAAGGAGGCTTTTCCTCCACGGGTCCGATATCGAATTCCCCATTAAAATGTTGTGAGTAGACATAATCGTCTAAAAAAGCGACTCGAAGAGACCACACTTTATTCTTAAAGGGGACGACCCCTTTCGGCATTAAATCCGGCTGTGCAGGGTTTCCGCATACAAAAGCCCAGCTTTGAGCCGCGGCCAGAAAATAAATTGCGAGGAAACAGAGGCGCATAGAGCTCTCCTATATCAAGATTTGGGGTTCGAGGACAAGGCCAATTTTTTGTTCATAAAAATCTCTTGCGGAATAAATTAAAAAATTTTTATGGCAAGGATATGGGGCTTGCTGACACGATCAACCACCTGAATGATCTTCTGACGAACTTGGCAAAAGATCTTGTCAAAGTGCAGCGAGGGAATAAAGCTGCTTCGCAGCGCATTCGAACCGGAACAATCAAGCTAGAAAGGGTGGCAAAGGTATTCCGAAAAGAATCGGTCCATATCGAAAAATCCGGTAAATTCAAGAAAAAAAGCATCAAGCGCTCCAAGCCTAAAAAAAAGAAACGCTAAAAACTTCATTCTCGATATACTACCCTCTCTATGGAAACGCTCAAGATCCAAGAGACAGCGGAGCTGTCCATTCAAAAATATTCTCCTAAGGGTTACGGGGTGGCAATTCTAGAGAGGCCGGTGCCGCAGCCGCCTCTAGAAGTCGAAGTCGCCCATGTGGCGGCTGGCGATCGGGTTTTTGTCGAAATGCGCAAAAAAATGAGAGGCACCCGGAAGGGGCGCCTGTTGGAAGTACTGGAGCCGTCGCTCTCTCGTGTAGAGCCCCCCTGTCCCCATGCTCGTGTCTGCGGAGGCTGCTGTTGGCAGCAGATGAGCTACGAAGCGCAGCTGAAAGAGAAAGAAAAACGGGTTCAGGATGCTTTTAAGGGACTTGCTAGTCCTCAATCCATCCTGGTCGCACCTGAAATTTTCCGGTATCGGAACAAAATGGAGTTCTCTTTCTCGGAAAACCGGGGGGGAATGCGATACCTCGGCTTAATGATCGCCCAAGCGGAACCCTATGTCTATAATACCGAAGAGTGCCATCTTTGCGGCATTTGGTTTTCTGAGGTCCTTCGTAAAGTTCGCATCTGGTGGGAGGAGACTGGGCTCAAAGCGTACAATCCTCCTCGCGACGAAGGGACTCTTCGCTACATCACGTTGCGCGAATCGATTCGTAGAGGCCAAAAAATGGTCATTCTCAATATTTCCGGCAACCCCAATTCCGCACCAAGCCGTGGCCAACTAGACTCATTCGTCCGCGCTATCCAATCGGTCACTGGTGAAGAGGGGAGTATTTTTCTTCGCATCCATCAAACAAAAAAAGGCAAACCGACCCAATTCTTCGAGATGCACCTTGCTGGGCCCGACCACATCGTCGAAGAGCTCCATCTCCAAGGCGGCAAACTCGATTTCAAGATCAGCCCGGCCTCTTTTTTCCAGCCGAATACTCTTCAGGCTGAAAAACTCTACGACACAGCCCTCAGCCTGCTCGCGAACCTGAAGCCGCAGCGGATTTTTGATCTCTACTGTGGAACGGGGACGCTCGGTATGGCTGCCTCTCGATCGGCAAAAGAGGTCATTGGCATCGAACTATCTCCGGAAGCAGTTCTCGATGCGCAAGAAAACGCCAAGAAAAATAACATTCAAAATTGTACCTTCCTCCAAGGAGACGTCGGCAAGGTATTGACCGAGCTTCTAGGAGATCCTGGCTTTGCCCGGCCTGACGCCGTCATCGTCGATCCTCCTCGGGCGGGGCTCGACCCTCTGGCTATCTGTCATCTCCTTACCCTCAAACCGAATGCCATTCTCTATATTTCCTGCAACCCGCTCACCCAGGCC
>CAZFWE010000203.1:0-3425 GCA_964522685.1 uncultured bacterium
CCAAGAAAAACTTAAGTTGGAGACGCTGCGTCGTGCTTGACTAAGGATACAAAGCCCATGAGGAAAACTCACGAAACGGTTGATTGCCTGAAGCCAGAATCGAACTGACGACCTTCGCATTACGAAGGCTATATAGTCAATAATTTACAATAAGCTACATTAAATAACCAACAGATATTCAACAGGATATAAAAATTTGCTCGTTGTCAGCTGTCGTCAGAATATGTATATTCTTTTCTTTAATAACACCATTTTAGCACCATTTTCCGAGAATTGACATAAACCTATCGGATCGGTTATATTACCTATTAAATAGGTATAGGTATGCTTGAGTATCTTTTTGCCAACAAGAACGTCGAAAAAGTCCTGATGTATCTATGCCTGCACGGCAAAGCCAACGCCACTGAACTCAGTCGCTCCTTCGATTCTGCTCTAGACCCTATTCAAAAGACATTGCGGAAATTGGAGGAAGGGGGCCTTTTAGCGAGCTTTCTTGAAGGAAGAACACGGGTATTTCGGTGGAATCCTCGCTATCCTTTCCTAGAAGAAATTCAAGCCCTTGCAAAAAAAGCCTACAGCTTCTTACCTCCCGATATTCAGGAAGATCGGTATCAATCGACCAAAAGGAAGCGCCCCCGTAAAACGGGCAAGCCACTATAGGAATTATGGATTTTTCAAACCCCGATCTGAAAGAACTCGCCTGCTTGATTTATGAGACTCTAAAAAATAGTGGGATTAACGCCGTCTTAGTTGGAGGCGCCTGCGTTTCTATTTACAGCCACAATCGATACCAATCCTCCGACCTGGACTTTGCAACCTACGAAGAGATGAAACCGATAGAAAAAGCTTTAGCCCAGCTTGGCTTTAAAAGAATAGGCCGACAGTTTTCTCATGACCAGTGCCCCTACTTCATAGACTTCGTAAACCCGCCCATTTCCGTTGGCCATGAAGCAATCCACCAATTTAGCACTCTAAACACTCCTGTTGGCTCCTTGCAGCTGCTCTCTCCAACTGATTGCGTTAAAGATCGTCTTGCCTCTTTCTTTCACTGGGGTGATGCCCAAGGACTAGAACAAGCACTCATGGTTGCAGAAGATCACCTGATTGATCTGCAAGACCTTAAACATTGGGCAAAGAAAGAGGGATTTGAGAAAAAATTCGATGAGTTTCTGCGCAGACATCGAAAAACACAAAAAAAATGATCGATCAACGCCTGCATTTTGTTTTAATGAAACTGAGAATGCCTGAAGCCAGAATCGAACTGACGACCTTCGCATTACGAATATGCAGGTCGCGCCCCACACCACAGCACCCCGCAGCAGCTGACAGGTGTGGTATGCATTCGTTTGATGTGCTTTTCAGTCCTTATTTGGTCCAAGGTTGGTCCACGGGACAAATGCGGGTGCCAAGCTACCCATTCAGGGGGATACAGCGATTCTATTGAGAAAATCCAGATAGTTTTCACGAGTGACTAACCAACCTTCTATACCCAGTTCTGCCTCTGCTTCTCGTAAGGCACTTTGCTCCCGTTGAATGGTCTCCGCTTCCTGTAAATCATAGCAAGCCTGGATGAGATGTAAACGACCGTCGGATCCATGAGTCGACCTCTTTTCCTGACCGGGTTGAATAATAATAGATTTCTTCTAAACCGTGGCGACGCAGATCTAAATAAATAAGAGTTTCAAATAATCTTCCCAAATTATGAGTCACTCCGATCATATGAGATCTGGCAAGACCCGTATCTACCGCATATATTTTCCGAGGATTGCTCTCCTGCTTCCTACGCGATTCAGAATAGAGAGGAACTAGCGCGCATAAATAGCAATCAGTGATATATGCAAAATATTCATAAATGGTCGTTTTCCCAATTTTATATCCTTGACTTTGTAAATCGCGAAACAGCTTATTGAAGGTAACCAATTTACCTGTATTATTTAACGCAAATTTAATTAAATAACGAACCAGATGTTCATTTTTTACTTCATGCCTTTCTAAAATATCGCGCAAAATAGTCACGCTTACATAATCCTGATGAACTCTTCGACGATCCATATCAGAATAATCAATAGGCTCCGGGAACCCTCCTTTCAGCAAATAATCTCGCAATAATGAAAAATATTCATCTCTAGCTCGAGGGCTCATAGGGCCTGCTTTTACTGAAAGCAAATGACTGGCTTGGAGAAATTCGGAAAAATTGTAAGGCCAAACTTCAGTAGAAATAGCTCGTCCCCGCAATTCTGTGGCAATTTCCTTGCTTAGCAAGCGAGCGGAAGAACCGGAGAGATAAAGAGAGGCATCTTTAGTATCTTGCAATCGACGCATGAGCTTAGACCAATCAGGAGCATTTTGAACTTCATCGAAAAAAAGATAGCAATGGCGTCGATGGTTTTGGGGATATAATTCATAAAAATAATCGATCAAATCTCCCAATATCCCTTTGTCTAGTTCTGGAAGGCGGTCGTCTTCGAGATTCAAATAGTAAATTTGCTCCTTCTCTACTCCCGATTCTAGCAACTCGTTTATCCTCTGGTAGAGAAGATGGCTTTTTCCAATCCGCCGCATCCCCAAGACTGTTGAAATCTTCCTAGGCAGCTCAACAAGCCTCATACTCCGTCGATATAGTGGGATTGGCAGCCGTTCATAAAACTCTAAAAGCAGCCTCTCTCCCGCTTTTTTAAATTCCTTATCCATACTTCCACTTTATCTCAAGGTGCATTTTTTTAGAAGTATACCTATTAAAAAAGGTGTGCTTCTCCAAAAGGAGAGATTTAAAAAATAACGCATAAGTTATTTATAATGAGTTATATAGATGTACAGAAGAATCTCTTTCACAAAATTTTCGTTTAAAACAAATCGCGGTTCCGAATTTAAGAAGCCTTTTTCTCTGACGTAAACTCAGTCCCTATCCAATAGACATCGTCTTCGAAGATAAACGACCCATACGGCGAGAAAGTAGGGCTGCAGTAAATTCTCCTACGATCTTATTCGCAAAGCTGAAAATGATAGTGCTTCCAGTTTACATCCAAGATCGGCAGTAAATAGGCTAATTCGACAAGATTTGCCGCAATCAGGTCAAAGAACTGCCGTTGATCATTACATGTTTAGGACTACCAGAGAACAGGCAGTTGTTCAGATTGATTCCTATGAGATCCGTGTATTATTTTATATTAGGGCCAGTCTTATTTTTTAAACTTAATCTGATCAATCCAGTAGTTGAAAAACTCTTTGGACCAAGTTTGAGGAATCGTGACTTTGTCAGAGATGTAGTGAATGATATCCTGAATGGCAGATTTTACATCGAGACTCTCTATGCGTTCTTTGACAATTGTTGTAAATTCTTCTTGAGTCATCGTTTTTTTGCGGCCATTCAACTGAGAAAAGAGTGCAAGGCTGAGAGATACTTTTCTTCGAATAAACCATACCAT
>CAZFWE010000204.1:0-3400 GCA_964522685.1 uncultured bacterium
CTTCCCCTGAAATGTCTTCGGGAACAAGGGCTCCAATTCAGCAAGCGCTGTTTTGGCATCGGCTTTTTCGATCCTCGCTTCCTTAAGAATCGGAGGGGTTCGAGGAATATACGCAAGGCGCCTTTTCTGCAACGAGCTGGTTTCGTTCATCTTACTGTTCCTAAAAAAACGTGTTTATTTTTTTTATCTACTATTAATTACTCCTTAAGAGGGTGTTCGATAAAAAATATTTCATCGAGTTTTTGGATTATTTTGGCCTCTTTTCGACTTCAAATCTTTGGGGTTATATACAATGTCGATATTACCCCAAAAATTTGAATCGAAAATAGGCTCAAAAGAACCGAAAAATCGATCAAAATTTATTTATCGAACACCCTCTTAGCAGGCGGGAACAGCGACAGAGATCTGTTGAGCAAGCCCCCCTTCCGATGTCTCTTTGTAGATACTCATCATATTCTTGCCTGTTTCATTCATCGCGCGGATAACGGCGTCGAGAGAAACGCAGTGCTCACCGTTGCCTCGAAGCGCAAGCCGCGCAGCCACAATTGCTTTATTGGCACCCATTGTATTCCGCTCTATACACGGAATCTGCACAAGACCTGCAACAGGATCGCAGGTCATGCCGAGATGATGCTCCATCGCAATTTCAGCAGCATTCTCGATCTGTTCGTTTGTACCACCTAAAATGGCAGCCAATCCCGCAGCGGCCATGGAAGAGGAAACCCCAATTTCGCCCTGACAACCCATTTCGGCCGCTGAAAGCGACGCCCCTTCTTTGTACAAAATCGCCATCGCAGTGGCCGTCAGGAAAAATTCGATTATTTTCTCCTCATTAAACGAAGGCATGAATTTTTCCGCATAGTGAAGCACAGCGGGGATCACGCCAGAAGATCCATTGGTCGGAGCTGTTACGACCCGGCCTCCAGCTGCGTTTTCCTCGTTGACCGCTATCGCGAAAAGACTCACCCATTCCATGACGAGCGTCGGATCTTCCACCATTCTGTGCTCCGAGGATACAAGAACTTCAAAGAGGTTTGCAGCGCGCCTCTTTACATTCAATCCGCCCGGTAGCTCACCCTTTATGGAAATCCCCCGCTGCACCGATTCTCGCATCACTGCCCAAAGATGCAAGATTCCCTCCCGGATTTCACGATCTGATCTACGGACCCGTTCATTTTCCAAAACGATTTCCCAGATGAATTTCTCTTCCACTTTGCAATGTTTCATTAACTCTTCGGCCGTTCGGAAAGGGAATGGCACAGCGAATTGGTTTTTCGGTTTCTGACTGCCGAGAGCTTCATCATGGTCGAGAACGAAACCGCCTCCGACCGAATAATAAACTTGGGAAAAAAGCAACTTTTTATGCGAATCGAACGCGCGGAAGCGCATGGAATTAGAATGAAAGGAAAGCCTTTTGCCCTTCAAAAATTGGATATCCTGATCGGGATCGAAGACAATGGGATGCCTTCCGAATAAACGGAGGCTTTTCGCTTGCCGGATCTCCGCCACTTTTTCAGCCACCGAGCTTGAATCGACGGCTTCCGGAACTTCGCCCTCCAGACCGAGGAGAATGGCAATATCGGTCGCATGGCCCTTACCTGTCATGGCCAAAGAGCCGTAAAGCTCGACGGTTACTTTCGCAGCGTCTTCGAGAATTTCCCGATCGAATAGCCCGAACAAAAAGCGCCTAGCCGCTCGCATGGGGCCCACCGTATGAGAACTCGAAGGACCGATTCCGATTGAAAAGATTTCAAAAACGCTGACCGCACCCATTTTTCGACCTCTTTCCGTTTTCTCAACAGCTTACCCCATCGGGGGGAAAAGTTTCTATACCAGACTCGGGCATAAACTTTAGAATTTTGGCCGCAAGATTTTTTGTCCCATTGCATTGCGCAGGGTGAAGCAAACTTGGGAAAGTTTGCGAGGCCGAGCATAGCAATGGGGCGAAAAAGATGGGGATGAAATTCAAAGGGGGGCCCGAGTTGGGTATATATGCTTGAAGGATATTTTGAGACCGAGTAGCCTCGTTATTAGTCCGAAAAGGCAATAAACGATGTCAGTTAAATACATTTTTGTCACAGGTGGCGTCGTTTCTTCTCTTGGTAAAGGGCTCACCTCTGCTGCGATCGGAACGCTTTTGGAATGCCGTGGGCTGCATATTGCGATCCTCAAACTCGACCCTTACCTCAATGTCGATCCTGGCACAATGAACCCTTTTCAGCATGGCGAGGTCTATGTGACCGACGACGGCGCTGAGACAGATCTAGACCTCGGACACTATTACCGCTTTACCCATACCCCTCTTTCAAAAGCTTCGAACGCCACCTCCGGCCAAATCTACGATACTGTGATCAAGAAAGAAAGGCGCGGTGATTATCTAGGCAAGACTGTACAAGTCATTCCTCACGTGACTGATGAGATCAAAATAAGGATACTGGCAGCGGCCACGCAAGATTCAAAAACCGACGTAGTAATTGTCGAAATCGGCGGCACTGTCGGCGACATCGAATCGCTTCCCTTCTTGGAAGCCATCCGGCAATTCCGTTACGAGCGCTCGAAAGATTGCATCAACATCCACCTCACCTATGTCCCTTATCTAAAAGCTGCCGGCGAAGTGAAAACGAAGCCGACGCAACACTCCGTTCAAGTGCTGCGCGAAATCGGGATCATGCCCGATATCATCCTCTGTCGCTGCGAAAATGCTCTCTCCGAGGATCTCAAAGAGAAAATCTCTCTCTTTTGCAACGTCCCCGTCGACGCCGTCATCGATGAAAAAGACGTCGAACATAGCGTCTATGAGGTCCCTCTCGACCTTCATCGACAAGGGCTTGATGCGAAAATCTGCAAAACGCTCAACCTGAAAGCAAAAGAAGCCGATCTTTCACACTGGGAAAAAATGCTCCATACGATCCTAAATCCAAAATCGAAGGTTGTAGTCGGCATCGTCGGAAAATACATGGACCATCAAGACGCCTATAAATCGGTCTTTGAAGCGCTCAATCATGCGGCGATCGCGGCAAACGTCGATCTTGAGATCCTCAAGTTCGAATCGGACCGAATCGTGGAGAATGAAAGCGTTGAAAAAGCGATTGGAGGGTGTGACGGATACCTCGTTCCCGGCGGCTTCGGCGAAAGAGGCTGGGAAGGAAAAATACTGACCGCGAAATATTGCCGCGAAAAGAACATCCCCTATTTCGGGCTGTGCCTTGGCATGCAGGTGATGATCGTCGAATTTGCGCGGCATGTTTTAACATTGGCCGACGCTCATTCGACTGAAGTCGATCCTAACACGCAAAACCCTGTGATCTCAATGCTCTCCGAGCAAAAAGGAATCAAAGACCTCGGCGGTACCATGCGGCTGGGGAGCTATCCTTGCGCGATCAAAGCGGGTTCTCTGGCT
>CAZFWE010000205.1:0-3395 GCA_964522685.1 uncultured bacterium
ACGGTCGAACTGGCCGATTTCACGTAGGTTTGGATGTCACCGAGAATCCAAGCGCTGCACTGATAGGGTAGCGGTGTCAGGATAGTCTCTACGCCATACTCGTCTCTGAGACGGTATTGCATCACTTCAAACTGGAGCTTTCCAACAGCCGCGAAAATCGAGTCTCCCTCGCTTTCAAAGGGGCGCAGCAGTTGGATCGCTCCCTCGTCGGCTAATTGGGTGATCCCTTTATCAAAAGATTTCCTCTTTCCCACATCTTTCACATGAAGCTTGGCGAAGACTTCCGGTTGGAATTGGGGCAGCGGCTTATAATTGAATCCGCCTGTGATCGAAAGCGTATCTCCGATTGAAAAGAAGCCTGAGTTGATGACGCCGATAACGTCTCCCGGATAAGCGACATCGAGCGTCGTCCGTTCCCCTGCCACCATTCCGTGTGGTCTTGATAGACGGAGTTCCTTGTTCAGGCGATGGTTCTTTACCACCAGGTCCCGCTCGAACTTGCCGGAACAGATACGGATAAAAGCCATGTTGTCACGGTGTCTCCTGTCCATGTTCGCCTGGAGTTTGAATACATAACCCGAAAAAGGAGTCGTTACAGGGTCAATCTCCACTTCAGTCCCATCCGGCTTGTTGGCTAAACGCGCATGAGGACACGGAGCGAGGTGGATGAAAGCATCGAAAAAAGGTTCGACTCCAAAATTCGTGAGAGCCGAAGCAAAAAATACAGGAGTGACTTCACCTGCGCGGAACGCCTCGACATCAAAGGCATTGCCAGCCATTTCTAAAAGCTCTAGATCATCCAGTAATTGCTGATAACCGGCCTCTCCGATCGTCTGTTTCGCCTCATCGGTTTGGAGAGGAACGCAGGCCATTGCTGCTTTTTGCGCGCCGCCATGAGACACCTTCGTAAAGAAAATACATTCGCCCGTGGTCCGATCAATGACGCCCTTAAAATCGCGCCCCCCTCCGATTGGCCAATTCATCGCAAATGAATGGATTTGAAGGACGTTTTCCACCTCGTTCATCAGCTCGAGCGGCTCTCGTCCTGGCATGTCCATCTTGTTGATAAAGGTCAAGACAGGGATCTTGCGAAGGCGACACACTTCGAACAGCTTCCGGGTCTGCTTTTCCACACCTTTCGAAGCATCGATCACCATGATCGCGCAATCAGCGGCCGTAAGGGTGCGGTAGGTATCTTCTGAGAAGTCTTCATGACCAGGAGTGTCGAGGACGTTGATGATGACGTCTTTATAACTGAACTGCATTGCGGAAGAAGTGATCGATATCCCTCGCTCCTGTTCCATCGCCATCCAGTCGGAGGCTGCGGCTTTGCGCCCTTTGCGTCCCTTGACCATCCCCGCCGCTTGGATCTTGCCTGAATATAAAAGCAATTTTTCAGTGAGCGTCGTCTTTCCCGCATCGGGGTGACTGATAATAGCAAAAGTGCGTCGTTGTGCGATGGCTTCTTGAACGATTCTCTGATCTTCCGTCATGGGGTCTATAATACGGGAAATGAGTGATTGAATTAAAATGAAAAAGCAAGCATCCTGAATCATCACCGGTTTTTCAGGAGCTGTCATGAAAGTGGCTTGGGTTGTTCTCTTACTGGCAGGAATTGCGGAAATCGGTTGGGCCGTCGGGCTTAAATTCGCCAATGGATTCACGAAATTTTGGCCTTCAGCGCTAGTCTTGCTTGTGAGCGCGATCAGCCTATGGCTCCTCAGTATAGCTGTAAAAACGATTCCTCTCGGCACTGCTTATGCGGTTTGGACTGGAATTGGAATCATTGGAACCGCGGCGTTCGGCATGCTCTATTTTCAAGAGCCCGTGACAATGCTCAGAATCATTTTCATCGCCTGCATCCTAATGGGAATCATAGGACTGCATTCTTTTTCTTAGGGGGTATTCGATAAAAAATATTTCATCAAGTTTTTGGATTATTTTGGCCTCTTTTCGACTTCAAATCTTTGGGGTTATATACAATGTCGATATTACCCCAAAAATTTGAATCGAAAATAGGCTCAAAAGAACCGAAAAATCGATCAAAATTTATTTATCGAACATCCTCTTAAAGCCCTAGAAACGCGATAAAGTCTCTCACCTCATTGCAGATAGATCTTGACATCCTCCTCTCCCTAAATTAGTTTGGGGTCACTTGGGAAAAGAACTAACCCCAGATCCTATCAAACCTCCAAATGAGATCTTCGGCACTTATATGCAATTTTTTGCTGAGACAAAAGAAATTCCATCCCTGGAATTTTTCGTAAATGCAGCTCGTTTGACAAACAAAGAAATAGAACATGTTTCGTGAAAAAATAAAATACTTAGGCTTGCTAATTTTTGCGGTTCTTGGAGCCTGCAACTCCAATACGGAGCCCGAGATCGATGCGACGGATACGCCGCAGGCCATGGCCGAACTCTACAGTTTTTATGTTCCTCCCCGTAGCTATTATTATTTCCACCATATGGATCAACTGGATTTCCGCCTCGATTGGATCCGACGGTCTGGCCCGGTGTATCCATTGCAAGAGTCGAAAGAGCCATTCACTGTAAATTACACATATCAAGGACAAACCTACTCCTTAGAGGACTACTATCAACGAAATGCAGTGCTGGGATTTCTCGTTCTCAAAGAGAATCAGATCATTTCAGAGAGATATTTTCACGATTCCAATCAAAATTCCCGCTTTCTTTCGATGTCCGTACAAAAATCGATGACTTCAACTCTCTTTGGGATTGCCCTCGAAGAAGGGAAGATCGACAATATTGACGATCCTGTCACAAAATACCTGCCTGATCTAAGTAAAAGCGGATACAATCGAGTAACCCTCAAACAATTACTCATGATGGCGACCGGGATCAAGATGAATGAAAACTCTTTGGATCCGCAATCAATTCTCCATCCATTCAACGTAATGGCGCTTCGCGGTGTTCCCTCATTCTATGACTACATCAAATCGCTGCAACCAAACCCAGATATAGAACCTGGCACTATCTTCGATTACCAAACAATCAATACACAAGTTCTGGGGCTCATCATCGAGAAAGTCACGGGAATGCCTCTCAATGAATATATGACAGAAAAACTATGGAGCAAAATCGGTGCTGAGAGCGACTCTTTTATCTTCCGCGCTAAAAAACAGCTAAATCAAGGTGCCTATGGATGTTTTTCAGCGACGCTCCGCGATTATGGGCGTTTCGGGTTGATGATGATGAACGGCGGCACCCTCGGCGGGACCCGTGTTGTTAGCCCATCCTGGATCAATGAAGCAACGAGGTCCGCAAAATTCTCTATACAGGCACCTCGCACCGGTGGCTACGGGTACCAGTGGTGGATTCCTGTGAATGATCACGGCGCGTACCAGGCGACGGGTCTTTTTGGCCAGCTTATCTAC
>CAZFWE010000206.1:0-3357 GCA_964522685.1 uncultured bacterium
TAGCGTATTGCAAGGAGGAGCCGGTTCTACAAGCGATGCTCGAATCATTACGAATGGCGCAGGCAATATCGACTTTACAGGCGCCGGGAATTTCTCAGCTTTTGGTGGCAGTGGTGCGAGTTCTGTAGCAGCGGTCAATGCGCAAGGAACTCTTACGTTTATTATTGGCGGAGGGAATTATATTCTCACTGGCGGCGATGGAGACTCTTCACTTGCAGGGGTTACAGCCACCAACGCCGTAAATATGACCGGAAACAACTACACACTCACAGGTGGTGCCAGCGGACTGGCAGATGGCTCTAATGCTCTTATCCAATCCACAGGAGCCGGTGGCTTAGTGAATTTAGTTGGAGGGACTATTACCCTCAATGGTGGAACCACTGCCAACCAACACAGTTACATCCAAACAACTGCCGGCAGCGGAACGAATCTGATTGATATTACTTGCGGTGCATTGAATCTAAATGGTTCGGGAGTTTCAAGCGGATCTTCTGAAGTCCGAACTGTGTTGGGAGACATCGATATCACAGCCTCTGACGATATCACTCTTACAGCAGGGGCAGCGCCGTTTGCAGCGCCTTTGATTCAGAGCACCAGCCAAGGTGAATTGACGTTGAATACTCAGAACTTCATCGTGGAGGCGGGATCTGTTGCAGGATCTTCAGGGGTAATCACGCAAAGCGGCGATATTTCGATCACTTGCATGCAAAATGCTTCTCTATCTGCTACGGTGCCCAATGCTTTGGCTATCGTACAGACTCTCGGCAGTGATTTGACGATGTCGGTTGGCGGCTCGATTAATCTTGTCGGCGCTTCTATCTCTACACCGGCTTCTGTCGGGAATTTGCTGCTCATTGCTGGGGTCGATATTACCATCGATGGAACGACTGAAGTGATGGCTCTTGGAACGATGGCAAGTAGTCTGACTCTTGTCGTGGATAACAACTTCCCCACCTCGCCTGGAGTTGGGCCGGGCGCATTCATCCTAGACGCTGGAGGCATCCTCTCGACAGAAACAGGAATGCCTTTGAGAATTTATACCGCTGTCCGCGATCAAAATACGGTGGATAGCCCTATTAACGGCGTCCCTTTTATTCCTGGGACTCTTGGAGTCAATACGTCAACCGAGGAATGGAATGTATATTATCCGGGAGGCTCTTACGAAGAGGCTGCGTTTAAATTCTATTACAAAACGACGGAGATTCCACCTATTCCACCGTCGCCTCCACCGAGCCCGATCCCCTCTCCCATTTTTGACTTGATCGCAGCAAATCTTGTAGAACTTGCCTATCTGTTGCCTATATTGGATGTAAATCGCAAACGCTATCACTTTCAGCTCTGCGAAAAGGATCGTAGAAAAATCTATTGCAGCCCGACTTTCTCGCCTTATGGATCTTTTATCTTTGAAGACGATGTCTATTGGATTGGAGCGAAATTTTAAAGAGCAATCCCACTGAAAATGAAAAGGGTCGGATCTCTGCCAACTACGACAAAGCGCCAGCGCCTAGAGAAAAGAGTTTTGGTGCGATCCTTATTTTGTGACTATTTTGTCTAAAGAACTTCCTTGTTATTGTGTTTATCAGGCTTAATATAAATAATTTGCAAATTACTCCATTGGAAATAGAGTGAAAGACAAGAAAAGCTATGTTGACAATGGAATGATTTGTGGTAAAATAATCCATATGGAAAGTTCGAGGCTGAAAGAAGTCATTTTAGACCAAAGAACGTGGCCGTTTCCTGAGAACTACGTGGCGCAAACGGCTTACGATCTAGTTACACCTTTTTTGCAAACGCCTGATATTCTCGTCATGACCGGACTGAGGCGGAGCGGAAAATCAACATTGCTGCAGGCAATTCGAAAAAAAACGAAAGAAAGTGATTATTATTTAAATTTTGAAGATGACCGGCTGGTTGATTTTGAGTTAAAAGATTTTCAAGTCCTCTTAGAAGTTTTCATAGAATTATTTGGTCTTCAATCCACCTTTTATTTCGATGAGATTCAAAATATCCCTGGTTGGGAACGGGCAGTTCGGCGTCTTTATAACGAGGGAAAAAAAATTTTTCTAACTGGTTCGAATGCCGATTTGTTCAGTCGCGAATTAGGAACTCGTCTTACAGGACGCTATATTCCAACCGAAGTGTACCCTCTTTCATTTTTTGAACTCGTCCGTGATCAAAATCCTTCCTTACTCAATGCCTCTTTTTATACAACGGAAGAAAGAGGGATGGCCCTTCAACTTTTTGCTCAATATCAAGAAACAGGAGGCGTCCCAGAATTTGTAAAATACCGACATCCCAAATATCTGCACACTCTTTATGAAAGTATTCTCTATCGAGATATTATTGCCCGTTACAATCTTTCTAATGAAAGATCTATCAAAGAACTCGTCTATCTCTTAGCAGGATCTGTGGGTAAACCAATTACTTTTGATTCTTTAAAAAAAATGATCGAAGTGAAAAGTGGCACCACAATAAGTGATTATTGCTCGTATCTGCAAAGTTCTTATCTTTGTTTCTTTGTCAATTGCTATAGTGCTTCTCTCAAAAGACAGATGATATTGCCCAAAAAAGTCTATTTTATTGACCATGTCCTTGCTAAACTCGTAGGTTTCCGACACACGGAAGACCGGGGTAGACTCCTTGAAAATCAAGTTTTTATCGAACTCAAACGAAGAGGTTTGGACGTTTACTATCACAAAGAAACGGAAGAGTGTGATTTTATCATTCGAGAAGGTCTCCATATCATTCAAGCGGTTCAAGTTTGCGAAGAAATGAGTCATCCAGAAACAAAAGAAAGAGAGATTAATGGATTGCTCGATGCCCTTAAAACATATCAACTCAAAGAAGGATGGATACTAACCGCCAGTACATCTGAGGAAATCAAAATAGAAAATATTCAAATTCATGTTCTTCCTGTTTGGAAATGGATATTGCAATTTTGGAAACAAAAAGGAATTGCTCTCTCGCCTAAAGACGAAGGCTTCTAGAACGTATCCCAGAATTCTTAACATCGAGATTTACTACGATTTTTCTACTTCGCGGCATGGAACTCTTTGATCGCCCTCCCTTCCGGAGGAGAGGTCATTCAAGGTCACGCTACCTTCATTCCTTCTTCCGAGATCCTCCAAATTAATGCAAACGGCGGCGTCCTCAATTGGGAGTCCTTTAATATCACATCTTATGAGGCTGTACGCTTCATTTGCTGCGGAATGCGGCGGTCTAGAGCATGACCAGCATATCGTAATGCGAAGGTCGCAGATTGGATTCCTGTTTCAGGCAACCTTCGTGAGTGTTCCTTGCGAGCTTTGTATCCTTAGTCAAGCACGACGCAGCGTCTCCAACTTAAGTTTTTCTTGG
>CAZFWE010000207.1:0-3322 GCA_964522685.1 uncultured bacterium
TCCAATCCAGTGGCGAATCCGACAGCGGGAAGATCTGGGCCTTCGAACTGGCCGATAAGCCCGTCGTAACGTCCGCCAGCTCCTATCGTGTTCTGCGCGCCCAAATCTTGCGTCAACACTTCAAACACGGTCTTCTGGTAGTAGTCGAGGCCGCGGACGATTCGATCGTCGACCTCGTAAGGGACGCCGATTTGGTCGAGAAGGTGACATAGAATTTGGAAGTGTTCTTTGGCCGCAGGAGTCAAATGGTTTAAGATCGAAGGGGCTGATTTGACGATTTCCTGATCCTTCGGATCTTTGGAATCGAGGATACGGAGCGGATTTTTCTCAAAGCGGGCCTGGCTATCGGCCGAAAGGGAGCCGAAATGAGGCGATAGGTAATTTAGAAGTGCCCCGCGGTATTCTTTGCGGGACTCGAGATCGCCTACGGTATTGACGTGGACTTTCAGATTTTTCAACCCGAGCCGTTTGTACACTTGGATAAGTAGGTCTATTACCTCGGCGTCTTGCTCGGGGCTGGCAACGCCATACGCTTCAACGCCGAACTGATGGTGTTGACGGTATCTTCCCGATTGGGGTCTTTCATAGCGGAACATCGGTCCGATGTAAAAAAATTTATGAGTCGAGCCGAGTTGTGATAAATGATGTTCAACGAAGGCTCTTGCCACTGAAGCAGTTCCTTCGGGGCGGAGCGAAATCGAACGCTTCGAACGATCCTCAAATGTGAACATTTCCTTCATCACGATGTCGGAGGTTTCTCCGACGCCGCGCTGAAAAAGCTCAGTTCTCTCGTAGATGGGAGTCCGGATTTCACGGTAGCCGTAATCAGCGGCTGTCTGGCGAATTACGCTCTCGGCATGTTGCCACAGGTCGGAAATTTGCCAAGCTTCATCGGCACCGTAGGGGAGAATATCAAAAGTCCCTTTCGGGATCTGCATTTTCATCTCTCCGATTATAAGGGGTACTTGTATAAATCGGAAAATGTTTTTATATTGTAAGTAATTAATGGGGGGTTCTATGTCAGTACAGTGGATTTATCCAGGTATCTCAGAATTCTTTGCTGTGTTATTTTGCATCGCGTTTCCCTTTGCTAGTTTTGGATCAGATTGGCAATTAGGAAAGTTTGAGCGCATCGAGGATGCGAATCCTATCCTTACACCTTGCAGAGAGTCCGTTTTTCACTGCCCTCTGCAAGATAGAGATGTCCATTGGGAGAGAGAACACATTTTTAATCCCGGTGCCGTTGTGCGAAATGGAAAGGTATATCTGATCTATCGAGCCGAGGACGATTATGGAGTCGGCATCGGGAAACATACTTCCCGCTTGGGAATTGCGGAAAGCAGCGATGGCATTCACTTCGAGCGAAGTGGTACCCCCATCTTGTTTCCCGATCGCGATGGACAAAGCGTATACGAGTTCCCCGGCGGCTGCGAAGATCCTCGCATCGTCGAAACGGAAGAAGGGACTTATCTAATGACCTATACCCAATGGAATAATCAGGTGGCTGTTCTTGGGATCGCTACCTCTGAGGATCTTATGCATTGGAAAAAACATGGCTATGCCTTTGAAAAAGATGAGAATTTTGCCAGATTCTGGTCAAAAGCGGGCTCCATTGTTTGCAGACGTGAAGGAGATCGGCTAATTGCCTCTAAAATTCAGGGCAAATATTGGATGTATTGGGGAGAAGGACTTATTTATGCTGCAACATCGGACGATCTCATTTCCTGGAATCCTCTTTTGAATGAAGACGGCCGACCTTTAGTTATTATTGAGCCCCGCCAGGGAAAATATGACAGCGCTCTTGTGGAAGCGGGGCCCCCGGCTCTTTTAACCAAAGATGGAATTGTGCTTCTTTACAATGGCAAGAATTCTGTGAAAAATGGAGATCCTAAGATCGTTCCCAAGGCCTATTCCGCAGGGCAGATACTGCTCGATGCAAACGATCCAACAAAAGTTATATCCCGTACTGAGGAATATTTCTTAACACCGGAAAGACCTTATGAGATGAGCGGTCAATATAAGGGGGGCACGGTCTTCATTCAGGGTCTTGTGCCTTTCCAAGGCAAGTGGTTTCTTTATTATGGAACAGCAGATGCTGCGATCGGCGTCGCTGTATCTGATCTTAAGGATTGAGAGAGGAAATAATCTCATCGAGTTCTTGAAGCCAAAGGGTGAGAACGCTTCCGGCTGGGTCGCTCTGATACTGCTCGTAGATCTTCTGGATTAGCTCGAGATAGGGAAAGGGAAGCCATTTTTCGCCGGTATATTCGGTGAGATAGTAGCCGAGAGTGTGCTCCTGATTTTCCGGATAATTTTGGATTTTTTTCACGAAGCTGCGGGAGGCCGTAGAAAACGGCTCGGTCCTTTTGAATCGCAGGCTATTTTCCAAAGCGCGATGCCAAATTTTTGAGAGATGATTGAGAAATTCCACGTCCTGGCTCCGGTCCTCCCATTTCATCGATTCGAAAAATGCTTTTAACTGATGAAGGGTTTCGCACACCTCTTTTTCCGATTTGTTCGAGATTCCATGTTTGCTCAAGTTAATGAAATAATCGAGAATTCTCCATAAAAGAATGAAGATAAATGAACCGGGAGGCAGTGGCTTGTTGGGAGCCCCCTCTTCAAATTTTTTTCTGCGCTCCTCTTCATGCTTTTCATTCTCGACGCTCTCGACCCGATACTTTCGGTACTTGTCGTAAGGATCTTGGGGCCCGCCGCCGATTGGATTTTGGATGCTCATAACTGTTGTTCTACTTTGAAAAAGAATCATTGTCGAGAAAAATGGTTGACAGAAGGGGGGGGAGGGAACTAGGCTCTTCTCCGTTTGACCGGATGTATTATGCTTAAATTTCTTCGCACAGCGCCTCTTAAAAAGGAGCTTGAGGATCAAGAACTTGTAAGAAAAAACTACAAATATTGGCGCCTTCGGATCTTTTTCGGCATGTATATCGGGTACGCCTTTTATTACTTTACTCGAAAAAGTTTCACATTCGCGATGCCTGTGATGCAGGCGGAACTTGGCCTCGGCAAGTTTGAGCTTGGGCTCTTGGCCAGTATTTTGAGCATTTCCTACGGGGCAAGTAAGTTCATCAGCGGGATTTTGGGCGACAAATGCAATCCGCGTTATTTCATGTCGATCGGCCTGATTCTCACAGGCGTTTTCAATATTTTATTTGGGATGTCGTCTGTCCTGTGGGGTTTTGCGATCTTCTGGGGCCTGAATGGCTGGTTCCAAGGATGGGGCTGGCCCGGTTGCGCTAAACTTTTGACTCACTGGTATTCTCAGTCTGAAAGAGGCCGCTGGTGGAGCATCTGGAATACC
>CAZFWE010000208.1:0-3320 GCA_964522685.1 uncultured bacterium
CAAAGAGGATACGCTCTCTTTAGTCCCTCATCCACAACTTTCGATCATATCTCGAGCGATTCTTGCAGTTTGTGTTTAAAATTAATTCTTCTTGTCTGAAACATAGCCTTTTATACAATCCGAAGTTCAACTTCATTTTACGCTTAAACCATGGAAAAAAATGGTGGCTGAAGGCATACTTTTTTCCAAAAAAGGAAACACCATGTTCAGCGTCAACCTAAGTGCATTGCCACCGATAGCCCAGCAACCAGAAACGAAGGAAACGACGCTGCGCAAGAATATTCTTGAAAAAGTGGCCATCTTCGGCATCCTTCTCGGATCGGGATTGATCCTTGCGTCCTTCTTTACCGCGCTCACCACGATCCCCCTCATCTCCGGCGCCGCCCTTACGGCTCTTTCTGCTTACGCATTTTATTATCTCTCGAATATCGATTCTTCGGGAGCACTGATTAAAGCTGCAGATACTGGCAATCGCTGCATGGTTAATTTCTTGCTCTTTTTAGGAGCCAATCCGAATGCAAATCCGGAGGACAATGCGCTTAGCATAGCGGCTGTAAATGGACAATCTGAGATTATTAAGGATCTTTTGAATGCAGGTGCGAATCCAAATATTATGGATTGGCACAATAGAACGCCTCTTTATGAAGCAATATCACAAAGCCAAGATGATGCAGTCAAAATTCTTCTAGAATATGGAGCAGATCCTCAAATTCAAACGATCTACATACATGGTCGTGGAAATTCTATTGAAACGGCGCTGCAGTACCAAGAATTTTTCAATACTCCTGATAGAGATCGTTGTATAGGAAGCGATAACCGCACACGCGATGAGCGGAAAACAGCTAGTGATCGAATCGTCGAAATGCTAAGACCTTATATGCAAGAACAAGCTCCTCATCCCGAGGAATAAGAGGGTAACCGAAAAAGAAACAAAAAGAGAAATACCATGGTCCGCCTAGATGCATTCCCCATCACCCAGCAGCCACAGAATTATATTGATCCAGAAGAAAAGACTCTGTGCAAGAACATTCTTGAAAAAATAGCAATCTTCGGCATCCTTCTCGGATCGGGAGCGTTCCTTGCTCCCTTCTTTATCGCGATCCCCTTCTTTATCGCAATCCCTAGCATCGTGGTCTTTTTTGTTTCCGTCGGAATGTACGGCTACCTATCTGAAAATGGAATGGAGAATGACCTGGGCCACGCCGCAATGCTCGGCAATCACTGCATGGTTAACTTTTTGCTCTTTTTTGGCGCCAATCCAAGTGCCAAAATGAGTAGCACATCCCCGACATACACCGCACTTTCTACGGCAGCTGCCTATGGACATTCTGATATTATCAGTGATCTTTTGAATGCAGGAGCGAATCCAAATATAAGAGATGGTAATAACAGAACACCTCTTTATATAGCAGTAATAAACAATCATGATGATGTGGTCAAAATTCTATTAGAACATGGAGCAAATCCTTTCCTCCCACAAAACATAAATCTTTCCAGAGACGCTCTTGAACATAGAATTCAAAGGATAAATCCTCCCATCAATAACCCTATTGAATATGCACTTCGAGAACAGCAATTGTTCCTAAATGCTCATTATTACCCTCCGATGGGCAGCGATAACAAGGATCGCACATGGAACGAACGGAAAGCGGCTAATGATCGAATCGTCGAAATGCTAAGACCTTACATGCAAGAATAAGCCCCTCCCAACTAAGCAGCAAAGCTCTCCTTTCGAAAACCTTCATAAAATTGCAGAAAACACCCCCTTAAACCCCAAAAAATCGCAAAAAGAGTGCCTTAAATCCCAAAAAGTTGCAAAATAAGGGAAAAGAGAGGCCTTGATGCCCAAATCATTGCCAGAGGTATTTGTTTCCAATGCATCCCTTGCTTCGTGGGTATCGCGGGAGGTTAAAAAGGGAACCCTAAGAAAACTAGGCAGTCGAGTTTACACCACTCATTTGAAAGCCGCCCCAGAAGTATTGGTTCGCCGTCACGCTTGGTTCTTAGTAGAAGAGTTATTTCCGGGAGCTATCATTGTCGATCGAACGGCTCTCGAGCATCGGCCCGCTGCCGATGGTTCTATCTTTGTCGTTTCTAATAAAAAGAGGTCTATTATTCTACCCGGGCTTTCCATCCATCCTCGCAAGGGATACGGTCCACTCGAAGAAGATAAGCCGTTTATGGGGGGGCTTTATTTATCTTGCCCTGCTAGAGCTTATCTGGAAAATATGCGTAAAACCCGTATGCGCAAGGGATCTGTTGCTAGAACTCTTTCTCGAAAAGAACTTGAAGAGAGGCTGGAAGCCCTTTTACAATCAGCGGGATCAGACGCGCTTAAAACGTTAAGAGATGACGCTCGCAGAATCTCTTCCATTCTTGATTTGGAAAAAGAATATAAAGAATTAGATGCTTTAATCGGTACTCTCTTAGGAACACGCAATGCACCAGTTACATCTCCTATTGCTCTTGCACGCATGCAAGGAATGCCTTATGATCCTAAACGATTGGATTTATTTCAAAAGCTCTATGAGACACTAGCCAATACTTCCTCAGAAATTCGCACTATTTTTCATGCCAGTACAGCGCTTCCATTTTTTGAAGCTTATTTTTCTAATTTTATTGAGGGAACAGAGTTTGAAATTGAGGAGGCAGCGAATATCATTTTTAATGGGAAAATTCCTCAAGACCGCCCTGCAGATGCACACGATATTATCGGCACTTATCAGATCGTCTCCGACAATCACGAAATGAAACAAATTCCTAAAGATGCGGATACATTTATCATGCTCTTAAAAAAACGTCATGCACGTTTAATGAAACAACGCCCTGAAACAAGACCGGGAGAATTTAAACGCACGCCAAATCGAGCAGGTTCCACTTTGTTTGTCGCTCCTGAGCTTGTAGAAGGAACCTTAAGAAAAGGATTTCAATGGCTCCAAGGACTGGATACTCCCTTTCAAAAAGCTGTGTATATGATGTTTCTCGTGGCAGAAGTGCACCCATTTGTAGATGGGAATGGAAGATGCGCACGCATTATGATGAATGCCGAACTTGTAGCCGCAAATCAAGCCCGCATCGTCATTCCAACAATTTTCAGAAGCAATTATTTAGCAGCGCTTAAAGCTCTCACGCATAATCACCAAGCAAAGCCTTGTATTCAGGCTCTTGGCTTTGCCCAAAAATATACTTCCCGCATTGACTGGAGCGAGTTCAAAAAGGCAAAGAAAATGCTCGTAGAAACTCATGCATTTGAGGACTCTGCTCAAGCTGATCTCTCGGGACTTCATTTAACAATCCCTTAACAAACCTCTTTCGAAACT
>CAZFWE010000209.1:0-3311 GCA_964522685.1 uncultured bacterium
GAGAAAACTTGTCAACTAAAAGTTGTGTGTAACACTATGCTCTTAGAGGGTGTTCGATCAAAATTTATTTATCGAACACCCTCTTAGCTCTTCCGGAGCTTGCTGTGTTTGACCCCGTAAGCAAAGTAGGTCGCAAGGCCAATCGCCAACCAGATTGCGAGCTGGATCCAGGTGTCTACAGGCAAGAAAGCCATAGAGGCTAGGCATCCGAGAATCCCTGCAATGGGGACTAGCGGCACCAGGGGCACCTTGAATGGCCTGTGGATTTCCGGGTGCTTATAGCGCAAGAGCAGCACGCCAAGGCAGACAATCCCAAAGATAAAGAGAGTGGACATCGAGACGAGGTTGCCGAGGATGGAGACGGGGAAAATGCCTGAAATCACCAGGCAGATGCTAGACGCCGCAACGGAAGAAAAGAAAGGAGTTTTGGATTTTTTATGCAGATTGCTGAAAGCGGTAGGTAAAAGGCCATCCTTGCCCATTGCAAAGAAGACGCGCGATTGGGCGAGTAGATTCCCGAGTGCCACTGTGGAAAGACCTGCGATGATCGCAACTTTGACGATAAACTTGATCCATCCGAGGCCTGATCCCATTGCATTGAGAGCTACCGCCATGGGATCTGGCACGCCGAGGAGTTTATAGCTGACTACTCCGACCAAAACAAGAGAGGTCGCAATATAGGCAAGAGCGCAGATTCCCAGCGACCCGAGAATGCCTCGAGGCAGCGCTTTCTGAGGATTGACCGTTTCTTGCGCAAGCGTCGCGATCAAATCGAAACCGGTATACGCGAAGAAGACGATGCTCGTACCGCGGAGAATTCCACTGATGCCGAACTCGCCGAAGGTCCCCTTGTTTTTCGGAATGAGGGGAGTCAGGTTATCCCACTGAATGAAAGAGACTCCAAGAGCGATGAAAAGTGCGATCGTGCTTAGCTTAATCACAACCATGATATTGTTAAAGCGCGTGGCAGCTTTGAGTCCCGAAGAGATGAGAAAGCCTATGCAGCTGACCATGAAGACTGCAGGCAAATTGAGGAGTGAGCCGCTGAATCCCCAACCCGTATCTCCGCTATAGGTGATTGGAGATGTAGTCAAAAACTCTGGCAGAGCGATGTTAAAATCTTTTAGGAGGCTCGCAAGATAACCGGACCAGCCGACCGCTACGGTCGAGGCTGTAAAGAGATACTGCGCCAGGATCGACCAGCCGACCAGCCAAGCGGGGAATTCTCCTAGAGAGACGTAGGAATAGGAATAGGCGCCGCCAGAGATCGGGATCATCGAAGAGAGTTCGGCATAGCAAAGCCCGGCCAAAGCACACACGATTGCAGCGAGGATGAAAGACAGAATAATGCCTGGCCCTGCGTAGTCTGCCGCAGCGGTTCCCGTGATCACGAAAATCCCTGCGCCAATAATCGAACCAATCCCGATTGCAGTCAGGTTCAAGGCGCTGAGATGGCGTTTCATTTCCTGAGGTTCCCCTTCAGTTTCAAGGGCAGGGGCTCGGATCGATTTCCGAATGAAGAGTCCGTTTTTTTTCATATTCTCTGGAAGGAGTTTACTTTTCTTTGCGGTTAAAAATCCACTCCCATGGTTCTTAACAAAAATTCTTGAGATAATTTCTAGCGTGAAAGCTAGCTAAAATCGATCGAACGTAGGCTTCGCAACTTGGTGTGATCGTCGATTATAGTTGCTTTGACGTTGAAATTACTCTAAGAGGGTGTTTCAAAATAAATATTTCACCGCTTTTGGGGATTATTTTGGCCACTTTTCGATCAAAAAAGTGGGGGTAATATCGACATTGTATATAACTCCAAAGATTTGAAGTCGAAAAGAGGCCAAAATAATCCAAAAACTCGATGAAATATTTTTTATCGAACACCCTCTAAAACTTTTGTCATGAGGTGCTAGAATTTTGAACTGCAGTTTGAAGTCATCGACCAAAAAAAAGATTTTGGTTATAAGGGGCATTTTTAACCAATCTAATTAGGGTTACTTATGTTCCGCGCCTGGATAATCTGGCTTTTAAGCGCTCTTTTCATGTGCTACAAATATGCGATCGAGGTGTCTCCGAGCGTGATGGCCAACGATTTGATGGGTGAATTTTCCTTGACGGGGGCCCAGATGGGCAACTTTGCAGCTTGCTATTTTTATGCGTACCTTGTTTTTCAGATCCCTGCAGGACTTTTGATTGATCGCTGGGGACCGAGAATGGTCACGACGGCGGCAATCCTTTTATGTGCGTATGGAGCTTATCTTTTCGCAGTTGCGGACACGCTTTTTTTAGCGAATGCCGGCCGTTTTATTTCAGGAATTGGAGCCGCATTCGCCGCGGTGAATTGCTTCAAGCTCATCGCCAATTGGTTTCCGGCGCGGCAATTTGCATTTATGGCGGGGCTTATGATGACTGTGGGGATGCTTGGCGCAATGGGCGGGCAGGCTCCCTTGGCCGCTTTTCTTTCCCATCTGGGATGGCGGAGTGCGGTGATGTCGATCTCCATTGGAGGTGCTTTGTTGGCTGTGATCTTTTTCTTCGTTGTGCGGGACCGAGCGAGCCACCACCGCGCCATCGACCTCACGCCGACCAATAAAAATGTTTTCAAAAGCCTTCGAAAGATTTTGCGTGAACCCCAATCTTGGTACCTATCTTTTTATAGCGGATTTGCTTTTGCACCTGTCTCCGCATTCGGCGGCCTTTGGGGAGTGCCCTTCCTCCAAGAAGCATACGGATTTACGCAGCATGTAGCTGCGCAAGGGACTATGTTGATCTTTTTAGGATTTGCGTTAGGTGCGCCTTTTTTTGGCTGGATCTCCGATCGGATCGGCAAACGACGTCCTGTGATGTTTTGGGGAACGCTCGTAGCGAGCGTATGTTTGGTGATGATCCTTTATTTACCCCACTTGACCGGCGATTTGGCATTCGGCCTGCTCTTTCTCTTCGGATTTTCGATCAGCACATTCCTTCTCTGTTTTTCGATGATCAAAGAGAGTAATTCGATCTATTTGGCTGCGACGAGCGTCGGCTTCATGAATGCGTTCGACGCGCTCTGCGGAGCTGTCTCCGACCCGTTGACGGGCAAGATCCTCGATCTGTGGTGGCTTGGAAGAACGATCGAGGGAGTTCGAACGTTTCCTCTTTTTGCATACCATTATGCCTTTCTGATCTTGATCGGGTTTTTCGCACTCGCCTTAATTCTTTTAAGGCCGATTCGCGAGACCTTTTGCAAGCAAGTCTACCCTGTCGGCATGCCATAAGAGACTAGACCTCTTTCGAAACTCGCTTTGCTTGAAAAAATTGAAAATTTTTGAGCAGAT
>CAZFWE010000210.1:0-3302 GCA_964522685.1 uncultured bacterium
TATACACAAATGAACTCAAAAGTTGGGAATTTGGCAAGAAAGCGGCGCAAATTTTAGTCTCCAGAGCGAGCGACCATTGCCAGGAGGCAAGGCGCGAGTGAGGACCAAAAATTTGCTGCCAAGCTGACGCTGCCAAAAACCAACTTTTGAGTTCATTTGTGTCTAAAATCCACTGTGCGCTTGTGAAGATTATTTCTGATAATGGTATTATTCCGCTTTTAAGACTTCCATGAAGGCGCTTTGAGGGATGTTGACTTTGCCGATTTCCTTCATCTTCTTCTTCCCTTCTTTTTGCTTTTCCCACAGCTTGCGTTTACGGGTGATGTCGCCACCATAGCATTTCGCCGTCACGTTTTTGGTAATGGCGCTGATGGTCTCCCGACCGATGATTTTCCCTCCGATTGCCGCTTGGATGGGCACTTTGAAGAGTTGCTGCGGAATGACTTCTTTGAGCTTTGCACAGATGGCGCGGCCCTTTGCCTCGGCTTTCGACCGGTGGACAAGGCAGGAGAATGCGTCGACGGGCTCTTCGTTGACGCGGATTTCAAGTTTGATGATGTCCCCTTTTTTGTAGACATCGGTTTCATAGTCAAAGGAGCCGTAGCCACGGGTGACTGATTTGAGCTTGTCATTGAAATCGGTGATGATTTCATTCATCGGCAGCGCGTAGGTGAGTAGGAGCTGCGAAATGCCCATCGTCTCAGTTTTTAAGAGTTCGCCGCGCTTTTCCATGCAGAGCGTCATGATCGCTCCGAGGTAATCAGCGGGGATCATGATATGGCATTGCACCCACGGCTCTTCGACGAAGTCGATATGAGCGGGATCAGGATAGCGGGCCGGATTGTCGATTTCGATGTTCTCACCGCTGTTCAGCGTGAAGCGATAAATGACGGAAGGAGCGGTAGTAATGATCGCGAGGTCAAATTCACGGGTCAGACGTTCGAAGACGATCTCCAAATGGAGAAGCCCTAAAAAACCGCAGCGGAAGCCAAACCCGAGCGCTAAGCTGCTCTCTTGTTCGACGTGGAGAGCCGAATCATTGAGCTGTAATTTTAAGAGTGCATCTCGCAATTGTTCGAAGTCGGAAGAGTCGACAGGATAGATACCGGCGAATACGACAGGCGCAATCAGTTTAAAGCCAGGGAGTGGCTCTAGAGCGGGAAATTTATGCAACGTGACAGTATCTCCAATCTTGACGTCTGCAGTATTTTTGATATTAGCAACAAAATAGCCGACTTCTCCAGGACGGAGTACGTCGGTGGGCCTTTCTTGTGGGACGAATATGCCCACTTCGTTAATCTCAAATGCTTTTTGATTGGCCATTAGCCGGATGAGCGATTTCTTTGAGAGAGAGCCGCTGATTATGCGGACATAGACCATCACGCCGCGATAAGGATCGTAATGAGAGTCGAACACGAGGGCTCGGACGATGTCGTCGTCAGGAGGTTTAGGAGGTGGGATATCGATCAGGATTCGCTCCAAAACTTGTTCTACGTTGATGCCGTTTTTTGCGGAAATCAGAACTGCATTCGAGGCGTCGAGCCCAATGACGTCTTCGATCTGCTTTTTAACCATTTCAGGGTCGGCGGCAGGCAAATCGATCTTGTTGATTACCGGCAGAATTTCTAAATTTCGGACGATGGCAAGATGGACGTTGGCAAGGGTCTGCGCCTGCACGCCCTGGACGGCGTCTACGACGAGAAGGGCACCTTCGCAAGCGGCGAGCGACCGGGAAACTTCGTAGGCAAAATCGACGTGACCCGGAGTATCAATCAGGTTAAACTGGTAAATATGGCCGTCTTTTGCGAGGTAGTGCATCGTCACAGGACGGGCTTTGATCGTAATGCCCCGCTCTCTCTCCAAATCCATGTTGTCGAGGTATTGCTCCTGCATGAGGCGGTTTTCGACTGTGTGAGTCAGTTCTAATAACCTGTCGGCAAGGGTAGACTTGCCATGGTCGATGTGTGCAATGATGGAAAAATTGCGGATGTACTTAGGATCGTATTGAAAAGTCATAGATGGGTCGTGGTTTCAAAGATGCATCGTCTTTGAAGTGCTATTGTAAAGGACCTCTCTGATCTTTGCAAGAAAGAGCTGTTTTTATCCAGAAAATGGGAATGCTCTCTCAGAACTCTGTATGATTGACTGAAAATCGGCTCAAAAGAACTCTAAAAATTTTTTGAAAATTCTATTAAATATTTTCGAGACTTTCATTTGCAAAAAGTTGCAAAGGCGAATTTGAAGAAAATATTGCAATATATTCATCAACTCTTTAAGTTATCTTGATTTCTTAACTTTAAAAAAAATATTGAGCGAGACACATGAGCGAAATATCTCCTATTAAGTCGATTGATGATTATTACCAGCCTAAAAATCCATTCCACGAGATCCCTGAGATCAGTCGGAATCCAGTTGATTCAAAAATCCAAGATGTCGTTTTATCGCATATTTCTCGACATGCGCCTAGCACTCTTCTAGGCAGTTCGATTTCTCCGGACATAGTGATTGATTTTGTTCCGGCGATTTCAATGCCCCCTGGTACGGATGAAAATATATTCAAATCCATAAAACAGGGGAAAAAAGGGCGGAAATTTTTAGAAAGAACTTGGCCAAATAAGTACATTCCTATCGGGCTTTCTCCTTGCGTCGCTTTCCCTCCTCTCAACGCTATTTTGCAATTCATTCTCTTTTTACCGAGTTTCCGAGACTTGTTTTCTTTTGCCCCCCGCGGCTTTACTCCGCTGATAGATTTCCTTGACCAGTATGTTCACGATCAAGAAAAAAACGCTTTGGTCTCTTCGGCTGATTCTAATCAGCTCTTCCGAATTCTTTACCAAAAAATGCCGTCTCATTTTTTTCATCTTGAACCAGGGAAGTTCGAAGTAAGAGAATTCCTATTTGCTCTCGTAAAGGCCGTTTTTGGCAAAATGCCGCCCCTTTCTAACTCTCTTGCTTTTCATCCTGAATGGCATGCCGTTTGGGATGTCTCTCTTCCATTTTCCTGCGCGATTGATCTTCCCTCTCGGCCGTTTGAGTTGCTGCTTACCTTCAAAAATGGTTGCTCTTGTCCAGAAATACCTTTCGCAGGGCCCGCTGCCTGCCGTCTTATCCCGCGTCAATTTTTCACTAAGCCCGATTCGTTTTGCTACGACCTTGATGCCTTCATCGAATACTGCTCGGATGGGAAAGGCTCTAGAGGTTCTTACATCACATATCTCAAGAATGAAGGCATTTGCTACCAGTGCAACGATGAGCGCATCACCGCCCTTCGTTCGATCCATCTAAATATACCGCTGTATCGA
>CAZFWE010000211.1:0-3300 GCA_964522685.1 uncultured bacterium
CCGAGGGCCAAAATATTTTGCGCTGCGTTGTAATCCCTGTGCACTGTATACCCGCGATGAGCAAGCGCTGCAATTTCCTCAGGAGTGAACTTGGTTAAAGAAGGATATTTAAAAGAAAATGATTGCCATTCTTCTTTTAGGACATACTCATCGCTAAATACTTGTGTCTGCAAATGAAAAACGCAAAAGAGAAAAAAAGTGTGTATAAATATTTTCTATAGTAATTCGTTTCTTGTCAGTTGAAGTGAATTTTTTAGAAAATCATAACTGAAAAAAGGATAAGTTTCTAATTGAAAGTTCTGAATGTACCCGGCCGCCCCTAATTCTCATAGACAAAATTACTCAAAAAATCAGAGCCAAATTCCCAACTTTTGAATTCATTTGTGTATACAAGGATCAGATTCATTTAATTAGAAAATCTCTGCGATATTTATTGGCAGCAAGATGTGCATATCTCGTAGGTTCGGGAAGTCGGTGCTTCTTAAGACAACTAATAACCAATTGTGTGGCAGTTTTTAAAGATATCTTATGGCCTGCAGAAATGATTAAAGGAGAGCATCTTTTCTTAGTGCGCACCATCGTTGCTATTTCATTACCTCTCCAAAGAAGTGAAACCATACTACCAGGTTCTTCAGAAAGGGGCGCTGCTGGTTTACCTACTAAGATAGATTTAGCCACACCAATTGTTGGTGTATCTAATAAAACTCCTAAATGGCTAGCTATTCCTAACCCTCTAGGATGACTGATACCATGGCCATCAACCATTATGATATCAGGAAAAAGTGATAGTTGGTTGTACGCTTGAATTAATGTTGGCACTTCACGGAACCCCAAAAAGCCAGGAACGTAAGAAAATTTTTGTTTATCTGCCTGAGTTATAGTTTGCACAATTGATAAAGAGGGATAAGTGCAGACTACTATAGCTCCGAATACCATCTCTTCAGGGTCAAAAGGGGTATTGCTGACATCCATCCCTCCAATATGTTTTATAGGCTTATTGATGTCGTCTTCCAAGAAAACTTTTTTTGCCATTTCTTTTTGGGCAGCTTGAGCCTCTTCAATATTTTTACAAAAAAGCCATTTAGGATTTGGTATAATATTCATTTGGGTTCCTGATGGATATTTATACACAAGCATTAAAGATAATAAGTTTTGCAATTTTTCCCAATCAAAATTTGAGTCAAGATGCTTGATACATAAATGAAAAGCGTTAATGAAATATTCTTGTAAATGAACTAAGGACAAGGCCGGAAATGTGGTCTACTAGGAAAAAATGAGAAGATCCGTAGCTTTTCCACTTTTGCAGAAAGAGACCCTCTTGTGTTCAATTTTCTCGTAGGACTTAGGCTTTGTGTCTGAGGATCGACACGAATGCCCTCCTTCGAAAAAGACTCAGTGAAATAGCTAAAAGGGGCTATTCCTCCCAGACCTAACAGGGCGAAATAATCTCATGTCGATAAGGCAATGCTGCGTATAGCAATAATCCACTTTTTTAAGCGACGCAAATATTGCGTCGCTCTCGAACTCGTAAACTCGTTCTCGGCGGGAATTGAACCCTCGACCTGTCGCTTAGGAGGCGACCGCTCTATCCACTGAGCTACGAGAACATTTCGTCCTCGGCGGGGATTGAACCCACGGCCTGTTGCTCCGGAGGCAACCGCTCTATCCACTGAGCTACGAGAACGTATCTTGTTGACCGGGCAAAGTATAACTCATTTTCTGGTTCGTCCGCAACTTGCAATTGTTCCAAATTCCCGCTATAGTATGCCGAACAGCCGATTGTCACTATAGGGGAGATGAAGATGAGTCAGAAAAAAGCGGATATTGGATTAATAGGTCTTGCGGTGATGGGACAGAATCTCGTCCTCAATATGGCCGATCACGGCTTTACGGTCGCGGTTTATAACAGAACCGTATCGAAAGTCGATGAGTTTCTCCAAGGGCCTGCTAAAGGGAAATCAATCCTCGGCTCTAAAGATCTGAAAGAATTTTTAGTTCCATTGAAGAGCCCTCGGCGCGTGATGCTCATGGTGAAGGCTGGTGAGCCGGTTGATGAATTCATCGATCTTCTAACCCCTCTTCTAGAAGAAGGCGATATCGTGATCGACGGGGGCAATAGCCACTTTCCAGATACGCAACGCCGCTATGAAGCGCTGAAAGCGAAGGGGATTCTTTTTTTAGGGGCGGGAATTTCAGGAGGGGAGGAGGGAGCCCGTCACGGACCTTCCATCATGCCGGGTGGCAATCCCGAGGCTTGGCCCCATGTGAAACCAATTTTCCAGGCGATCGCCGCTAAATCCGATGATGGTGCCCCTTGTTGTGATTGGGTGGGAGAAGGAGGGGCCGGCCATTATGTAAAGATGGTGCACAATGGAATCGAGTATGGCGATATACAGCTCATCTGCGAAGCATACCATTTACTCAAAGGCGCTGCAGGATTGAAAACAAATGAATTATCGCCCATTTTTGACGCATGGAATAAAGGTCCTCTAAATAGCTATTTGATCGAGATTGCGGGGCAGATTTTTTCAAAAATGGATGCAGACCGCTCGCCGCTTGTCGATAAAATCCTCGATGTCGCCGGGCAAAAAGGAACGGGTAAATGGACGGGAATCGATTCGCTCGATCGCGGCATGCCTTTGGATCTAATCACAGAGGCTGTATTCGCCCGTTGCCTTTCCTCATTGAAAGAAGAGAGGGTCGAGGTGAGTAAACATTATCAGAATCCCTCTCAATCGAAAATTTCTGATAAGCAATTTATCGAACAAATTTCTCATGCGCTCTACGCTTCCAAAATCATCAGTTATGCGCAAGGATTCATGCTGATGAAAAAGGCTTCGGAAGAAAATAAATGGAAGCTCAATTTGGGTGCGATTGCTCTAATGTGGCGCGGAGGCTGTATTATACGGAGCAAGTTTTTAAGCAAGATTAAGTTGGCGTACGACAAAAATCCAAAGCTGGCCAGCCTTCTTGTCGATCCTTTTTTCATCAGAGAGATTACCCGTTGCGTCCCTTCTTGGCGAAGCGTCGTTTCAGAAGGTGTTTTGCATGGAATCCCAATGCCTTGTTTCAGCGCGGCGATTTCATTTTTCGACGGATACCGCACCGAAAAGTTGCCTGCGAATCTTTTGCAGGCAATGCGAGATTTTTTTGGCGCCCATACTTACGAGAGAATCGATAAACCCCGCGGTCAGTTTTTTCATACTAATTGGACGGGCAAAGGCGGACAGGTTAGCTCCTCGACTTACAATGCTTGAGGGGAGTTATCCCATTTATCAGAAATAATCTTCACAATCACAG
>CAZFWE010000212.1:0-3244 GCA_964522685.1 uncultured bacterium
AGCTGCTTCTGCTGTGATGTCGCTGTTTTTGCCGAATGCGATGCCCACCGTGGCAGCGACTAAGGCTGGAGCGTCATTGATTCCATCGCCTAAATAAGCCACTTTGCCTTTTTTTATTTCTTCCATGACGATATTGACTTTTTGTTCCGGGCTCTGGTTAGCGTACACTTCTGAAACACCGACAAAATCGGCCAAATACTTCACCTCTTCTGCGCGGTCGCCAGAAACGATCATTACTTTTTTAAACTTGTGCTTGGAAAACAAGTGCTGGATGAATGTTTTGCTGTCGGCTCTAGGTGAATCGTGAAAGCGATAGTGCGCACTGAGAGCTCCATCGATGAGAATGATACACTCTAAGCCAATCCCATCCGGCAATAGGCTGATCTTCTGACCTAATTCAGCCATTCGCTTGCGGCTAGTGATCAAAACCTCATGACCATCGACCTTTCCTTCAAGGCCCTTGCTCGGTGGTTCTTTGATCTCTTTGACATCGAGCCACTCCACTTTTTCTTCCATTGCTTTTTCGACGATTGCAGATGCTAGCGGATGTTTTGAATATCTCTCCAAACTGCCTACGATTTGCAGCACTTGTCTTGGAGTCAAATGATTGTAGATTGTTTGGCTTGTCAACGACGGTTTGCCATAAGTCAGCGTCCCCGTCTTATCGAGGATCATCGTCTGGCACTGCTCGAACTGTTCTAAGACGAGTGGGTCTTTGATCAAAATCCCACGCCGCGCCGAAAGGGAAATCGAACCGATGATAGCCACGGGGATTGCAAGTAGGAGCGGGCAGGGCGTTGCGATTACGAGCACCGCTAAGAAACGAATCGCCTCGCCGCTGGCGATCCAGGCTAGAATCGCGATGAGGATCGAGACGGGGGTGTACCAAGCGCCCAATTGATCTGCAAGGCGTCGGATCCGAGGTCGCTTTTGTTCGGTTTCGCGCATCACTTCCATGATCTTCGCATAGCGAGAATCGATGGCCAGTTTTGTCGCTCGGATCGTCAAGGAAGCGTCTCCATTGATCGAGCCTGAAAGAACTTGCGTTCCCGGTACCTTCGAGATCAAAAACGGCTCACCGGTCAGAAAGGCTTCATCCATGACTCCGTGCCCTTCGACTACAGCTCCGTCCACCGGACAAATTTCATGCGGCAATACTTCGAGCAGATCTCCAATCTCGATCTTATCGATCGAAATCTCCTCCAATGCCTCTTTTTTTTTCCGGTGGGCGATTGTAGGAGCTCGTTTCGAGAGAGCCTCTAAGACTTTCGAAGCGGTATGGATCGCATAATTTTCAAGAGCAGTGCCGCCGGAAAGCATCAACACTACAAGCGAGCCGGCTAAATATTGCTCCAAAAGGACCGATGTCACGATCGACATGCCTGCGAGAAGATCGGAGCTGAATTCAAATTTGAAGAGCTTTCGCGTCAGAGTGAAAACAAGCGGAGCGCCGCCTAAAGCCAGTACAGCGTACAGTGGATAAAGGGAATATTCATAGGGGACCGTCCAGCGAAGCGCCAAGTGGATTGCGATCCCGATGATAGAGAGGAGCGTGATGAATCGAATGGGCACAAGCAACCTTCCTAACTGAGGATGAAATGAAAACATATCTTTGATATTTTTGTACACGTTCCGCTGCTCCAATATAAGAGAAGAAAGTCCACTAGAGTGAAAAAAAGACCGGTCGCGCACGGCAAAAAAGTTGGTTGGCTATTGAGTGCTCCCCCATGGAGTGGAGACATATGAAAATGCTGGCTGCAAGTGAGGATAAAACTCTTAATGAGTTCATCCTGGAATCAGTCAGAATGCGGCTCAAAAAATGTCCACGCTCTCATATGCCAAATGATGAAACTGTCAAAGCTCTTCAAGATGTCGAAAGAGAAGAAGGTCTTATCGAATTCGATTCAATCGAGGACTTCTTCAAATCCTTGGAAAAATAATGCTTCATCTCAGTACTACGACTCAGTTTGACAGGGACAAAATAAAAGCTCGCAAGCAAGGAAGAGATCTTTCTCGTCTCACCGAAGTAAGGAAAAACTGATCAAAGAACTACCTCTTGAAGCAAAGCATTGCGACCACCCCCTAAAAGGGGGCTGGAAAGGGTTTCGGGATTGCCATATTATGAGTGAGTGGGTTCTTATCTACAAGATAGACAAGGAGAGAAAAAGGATTGTCTTCGCTCGGCTGGGCACTCATTCAGAATTGTTTAAATAGAAATATACTGCTCTCAACGCAGTTGAGAAAAATAGCTTTCAATGGCCGCTTTGCGATGAGGTTCTTGTAAGCGGACTTGGTTTCTTTTTTTAAAGACATAGTCGGAAACTTCTTCAGGGCTATCGAATTTCTTGCCATTGGCCAGGCCATATTTTAAGAGGTAGCAAGCGACGACGGTAGCGCTTCGGCCGATGCCCGCTTTGCAGTGGACATAGACGGTGCGACCCTTTAAAATCTGCTGCCGGATAAACTCCACGCCTTGATCGATCTCCTCAAGTTTTACCCCTTCGATATCGACGGCGCTGATGCGGAGTGTCTGCACATTATTTTTTTCCCATTCTTCTGCAGAGATCGCAGTCGTGAATGGCCATCGGTTTTCCAATTCGAATTCTTCCAATAATGTGAGGACGGCCCCAGTCTGAATCTTTTGCAGGTGGTCTTTTTCTTTGATGGGAATAGCGCCGAGGAGGAGTTTTTCGTCGATTTCGTTCCACCAAGGGTACTTTCTCGGTTTGAAGAGATTGCGGAGCGCGATGAAGAGAAGTGAAGATTCATAAAAAATTTCCTTCCAATGGCGATACATGGCTCGGCCGATATTGATCGCCACTGTAGCAGCCCCGAGAAGAAAGATCAGCGACGGTCCTGTAAAGACGTAACCCGCAAAAAAAGCGACGGCTAAAAGAGCGCAGCTGGCCCAGAAAAGAGGATTGGAGGTCATTTTGGAATACGTTTGCTTCGCTTTGTTCGCGAGCTCATCTTCCCAAGGATCTAATTTTCTTTTGAAAATAAACATTATCTTTGATTTGTTTGGATAAATTATAATAAATAGATTGATATATAATGTCAATCTAGATATTAAAAATTTCGATTGATTCAGATTGGTGGTAGAATCGTTTTTTCGAATTCACTTGTATATAGCGGGGTTCTTTCAGATGGGTATTAGTCGATCCGACATCATATGAAGCCCTTGGTAAAGGACTTCCTCGCTTTTCTTTTCATTGCGATTTTTGCAGTGCGGCCATAGGCCACC
>CAZFWE010000213.1:0-3227 GCA_964522685.1 uncultured bacterium
TTTTATCCCTCATTAGCAACAACAGAAAAAAACTATAATGGTTTCAAAAAAAATAAATAAAACACAAAATACTCTCGAAAATTAAAGGAGTGATTTATTATGAATCCCGTTCAAGAAAATTATAGGCTTTCTACAGAGTTGCAGCAAAACTCGATTTCCCTTCCATTGAAAGCTCTCATCGTTATCGACTCGAAGCCCTCCCGGCTGAGATCTGGAGTCTCAATGCTCTTATAGCGCTTATTCTTGTAGACAATCAGCTCCAAGACCTGCCCCCCTGGCATCGAAATTCTCCCTTCTCTTAAATACCTTGCACTCGGAAATAATCGACTCCAAAATATCCCCGTTGGGATCAAAAATGTCGCCTCTCTTCACTGGCTTTCTCTTGAGGAAAACCCAATTCGATTCCTGCCAGTTGAAATCGGCCATAATCTCCAGATGAGCCGGTCGACCGTTGGAACGTATAACTGGAAGAGAGACTGAAAAATCCCTACTCTTCGTCCTCATCGTCGGGCTCGGGCTCAAATTCTTCAAGAGTTTTTGACTTTTTGCCGGCGATGAGACGAATGAGCGATAAAAGAAGCGCAATGCCGACATAGAGCCAGGCAATTACGGCGAGAATAATCGAAAAGAAATAGAGAATTCCATAGAGAAATAAAACAGCTAGCACCACAGTGAGAAACGCGAGATGGAAAGACGGAACTCGAAAATGGAGAACTTTCAGACTCGGAAACTTCAAACGACTTACCATCAAATAACCCACGACGATCATCACAATCGTAAGAGCGATTGATCGGTCCGTCTGATCGATCGAAAACCATTTTTGAACAATAGGAGAGAGCAGAAAAAGATTTGCTGAAACCGCCGCTGCAGCCGCTGCTGGGATCGGAAGGCCCGTGAAGTGTTTCTTCTGAGCAGCCATGAGCTCTGCACTGCCTTTAGCCTCGACCCCTTTCACATTGAACCGCACAAGCCGCAAAATGCCCGAAAGAGAATAGACCATGCATCCCGTTGCAGCGAAAAAAGAGAGAAGAGTCCCCTGCTCCAAAGAAAGCGTCTTCAATAAAAGAACCGAAGGCGCCACGCCAAAAGAGACTGCATCGGCCATCGAATCGAACACAAATCCAAAATCGCTTTCTGCTCTGAGCGCCCGCGCAAGAGCGCCGTCCATAAAATCGGCGATTGCCGCGACCAAAAGAAGCACTGCAGAAGTCAGCACGACCTCGTAATCCCCGCTCCCCGGTTCCAACATATTGATCTTGAAGATCACAAAAAGACCGCATGCCAAGCTAAATGCTGTCACGATATTCGGGACTAAATTCACTTTTCTCATACGAGGTTCATTCTACCAAGATCCTACCTCCTCAGCAACGAAAAAAGAGCTGCTTTATTTCTTCAGAGCTGGCAAAATTGAGGAACCAGCTCGTTTTCATAGACGCAATTTTTTTTGTGGACGCGAAAGTGCAAACTACAATATATAGTGTATTGGAAGCGAAGACAGCTACTAGATCTAGTAGTCGAGCAAAAACATAGAAAAACCTACAAATCCTTTAGGGGCCATCCATGAAAAAAAATGTGAATCCCGATGCCACAGCATCATTCTTGGACGAATCGACAGCGATCGTAATGAAATCAAATGCTAAAAAACAGCCCCCTGCCCACAAAGAGATCGGCTACACCGTCGTCAAGCGAAACGGGACGCTCGTCCCCTTTCACCGCGATCGCATTTATCGCGCAATTGAAGCTGCTTTTCGCGACACAAAAAAAATGCCGATTCCAGAACCGCTCGACTCCGAGCTGAAAAAAACGGTCGAACAGATGACAGATCTCGTCGTCAAACAAGTCTTGATGCTTGCCTCGAAAGGCGCGTGCTTGACGGTCGAAGGGATCCAAGATGTCGTCGAAGTCACTCTCATGAAAAACGGGTATCACGATGTCGCCAGAGACTACATCATCTATCGCGACGAAAGAAAAGCGAAGCGAGAAAAAACGATCTTGAATCTCAAAATTTACCGCCGAGACAAGACGACCCCTGCCCGTTTCAATCCGATGAAAATTGCCTCTTCCATCGAACGCGCGTTCCGAAGGGCCCGGAAAATCGAAGAGCAATCTCCTGATGAAGTCGTAGCTGCAGTCAACCTGTTGACGAAAAAAATTGTCCTTGAAATGTCGGAACTTGCCGCCAAAGGAGACACGCTCTATATCGATATGATCGAAGACCGGATCGAGCGAGAGCTCATGAGCGAGAAGATCTTCGACGTGGCCAAGAACTATATCATCTACCGCGCCGAAAAAGCGCACAGACAGGAAACACTCCAGCCGATTCCCGCTCATATCGACGAAAACGTGCCCGTCCGCACCTTTGAAATCGCTACCCTGGAAGGAAGCACTATCAAGCTGAACGAGCACATGATCCGGGCCAAACTGGCGTTCGCTTGCCGCGGCCTTGAAAAACTCGTCTCTCCAGATGATCTCTTGGAGACGGCGATCAACCAATTCTACGTCGGAATGAAAGAGCACGAAGTAGACCTAGCCAACACCTTTGCCGCCAAGTCCAAAATCGAGAGAGAACCCGCCTATTCACAAGTCGCCGCCCGCCTTCTTCTCGACGTCCTCTACCGAGAGACGATGGGCCTGCCAGCGTCTGACTCAACGCTTCAAAAAGCGCATCGCCAGTACTTTAAACGCTACATCAAGCAAGCGATTTCCTTCGAACGGCTTTCCCCTGTCCTTCTCGATTTCGATTTGGATGAATTAGCTGCTGCCATGGATTTGAAACGGGATGATTTATTTCAATACCTCGGCCTACAAACCCTCTACGATCGCTATTTCATCCACCAAGACCAGCGCCGTCTCGAAACGCCGCAGATCTTTTGGATGCGGGTCTCTATGGGACTAGCCCTCAATGAAGGGGAGGAAAAAAACAAGAGAGCGATCGAATTTTACAACGTCCTCTCCCAATTCCATTTTACTTCGAGCACGCCAACCCTCTTCAACGCGGGGACGCTCCATTCACAGCTCAGCTCTTGCTATCTCTCCACCGTCATGGACGATCTACACCACATCTTCAAAGTCGTCGCAGACGACGCCCAACTTTCCAAGTGGGCCGGTGGAATCGGCAACGACTGGACCAATGTCCGTGCGACCGGCGCCCGCATCAAAGGGACCAACGGCACCTCCCAGGCAGTCATCCCATTCCTGAAAGTGGCCAATGATACCGCTGTAGCCGT
>CAZFWE010000214.1:0-3225 GCA_964522685.1 uncultured bacterium
GAGAACGGCTTCTCCAACGAAAACCCCGCTTCGCAATTGCAACCCATCGAGGCGTAAAATAGCAGATTCCATTGATCTGCTATTGTGATGGATCTACTGTTTCAGTGCAACAATCGTCGCATTGCGACCTGTATCTTTTTCGGCTCGATGGGAGAAATAATCTTTGGTGTTGCAGACTGTGCAAATTTCAGCAACTTCGATGTTTTTATCTAAGACGCCGCATTTTTGAAGCTGCATCCGACTGATGCGCCAAAAATCGAAGTGGAAAGGCTTGATTTGGTATTCCAAAAATTCTTTCGGCAATTCATGTTTGTAGTTTTTGAATTCGGAATGATCGGGACCCAAAGAAGACGAAATGCAAACGAGTAGATTGTGAGGCTGAGTACCGATTTCCCTCTGCAAGGTCTCGATTAATCGCGCATAGAGATTTTGTGCGCTACCTTTCCATCCGCAATGAGCGATAGCGGCGACTTCATGGACGGGATCGTATAAAATGGCAGCCTGGCAATCCGCGTGCGTCACGCCAAGTCCAATACCCTTTTCAGAAGTGTAAAGCGCATCGGCTTGAATCGAACCTTGATGATTTTTTGCGGTAATTCTGTGGACTTTGACGCCATGCATTTGATGCGGGTAGACGATTTGCGACAAACCAAAAGCCTTCCGCACAGTCTCGCGGTTGGTTTTGACATGCTCGTGAACATCGGCAGTCCCTTCCCCGAGATTGAGAGAAGAGAAGCGATCGCCGCTGCTGACCCCACCATGACGGCTAAACGTTCCATGTAGGACATGGGGGAATTTTCCTAATAAATCGTATTCTAACCATTCTAATTTAGCTTTATCGTATTCTGCCATGCTACCTTCCTCCGTTTTTTTCCTTCCTATCAAAAATCGAATTCAGTTAACAGAGAAATATTATGACGCATGAATCGCGCCCTCATCGCCTGCCCATCGGAATTACCCTCGTCCTCATCGCCTATTTCTTCCTCGCGATCGCTTCCTGCCTAGTCTTCAACTTCCGCGGCAAATTTCCGACGATCCAGATTATTTTTATTCAGAATTTCGTGAGTTTTTTTTGTATCTTGCCATGGGCACTGCGCAACGGCTGGGAACCTTTAAAAACGAATGAATTGCCGACGCATTTGATACGCGATTTCTTCGGCATCATCAGTTATTATCTTTTTTTTTTGGCGATCCGTTTTCTAAATCTCATCGACGCGACGACGCTTAATTATACAGCGCCTTTTTTTGTTCCCTTCATCTGGTTGATTTGGATGAAACAGAAAGTAGAAAAACATGTGTGGTGGTCGATTGTTTTGGGATTCATTGGAGTGGCGCTAATTCTAAATCCGACTAAGAGCATTTTTCAGCTCGGATTTGTATTCGGCCTTTTTGCAGGAGTCACTACAGGGATTGCTCTCGTAGCAATCCGAATCTTAAATCTTAAAATGGAGTCGATGAGCCGGACACTTTTTTATTATTTTTCCTTCGGCTCTCTCGCTAGCTTCCCTTTTGCTTGGGCTATCTGGATTCCTCCGACCATGGGAGAGTGGTTTTTTGCCGCTAGCATCGGTGTTGCGACAGCTGCAGGGCAAATATTTCTTACGATCGCCTATCGCTATGGCACAGCTTCCTACCTCTCGCCTCTCGCCTATTCAGTCGTAATCTACAACGGCCTGATCAGCTATTTTATCTTCAAGAACACACTGGGATGGCATTCACTCATCGGCACGATTTTGATCATCGTCGGGGGAACTCTCACTTTCCTTTGGAAATCAAAAACACACCCGATCAAAAGAGGCTTTGAATCCGGCGATAAAGCCCCCCCGCCTTAAGAAGCTTCTAAGAACAGGTGAAAAAGCCGCGCTCCATCCAGGTTTTGAACCAATCGCTGATGGAATCGGCGCAAGACGGATCGATTGAGGCGCAAGCGTCGCTGAGTAAACAGCCAGCTTGGAACGCCTCGAGAAGGGCGTATTGCGATGGCTCCAATTCCTCGTACATACTCCCCTCTTTTGAGGGGAATAAAATGAAATAATATTTCCGTTTTGAATTGTCTAGTGTCGGCAGATCGCATTTTTGCCAATGGGCGACGCCATGTTTCAAAAGCTCGGAGCGGAATGAGAAGAAATCAGCGCTGAGATCGAAAAGGGCGATAGTGGGTTGGAGACAGAGCTTTTTAGTAAATGCTTCTATAGAAGGAACGGGCTTTGTTCCAACATGAAGGAGCCTCTCATAAGCAGCGTCCACCTGCGCAGCTTGGAGGAGCAACTCCCGGTCATCTTCTCGATATTCTTCTTCGAGCCACTGCACTAAACGGTCGCCGAGACGAGGAAGGAACCAGTGGTTCGGTGGATAGCGCAGCAGATATGGTTCAGCGATGAGAGTATTGAAGTCGCGATATCCAAAAAGGCGAATGAGGGAGGGAAATGATTCCTGCAATAGGACGAAAAACCGCCACCAATATTGCTGATTGTAGATGCCGAATCGCTGTTCCGCTTTGAGAAGCGGTCCCGGAGAGATCCTCTTTCTGATTTCTTCCACAAGAGACTCGGGATATAGGGGAAGATTCAACTCTCCGGTTTCGCGAAATGTGCGCGTTAAATTCTTAGCGAACCAAACTTGCAATTCTTCAAGAGCTGGAGGGACGATTTCATGCATGTGCAATTTGCTGTTGGAATGCTTTAGCTTTCATGGCTTCTTTCCAAGTGTCTTCAAAGGATATGTAATGGTCGTCCCATTCGAGAAGCGTCGAGACGCCTTTAGTCTTAGGGTATACTTCGGCGTAAATTTTCCACACTTCATCGCAAACGGGATGATCGTGGGTATCGAGGATATAAGCGCCCATGTCATGGTATCCAGAGAGATGAATCTGCACAACTCGATCGAGGGGCAAGTTGGAAAAATATTCACTTGGATCAAAGCCTTGATTGCGGCTTGAAACATAGATATTGTTTACATCGAGCATCATGCCGATGTCGGCCTTCTCGATGACCGAAGTATAAAACTCCCACTCAGGCATGAGGTTATTGGTAAAATCGGCATATGTAGAGAGATTTTCAAGAGCGAAGGGAACTTCGAGAAAGTCCTGGATAATCCTAGCTCGTTCAGCGACATAATCAACCACTTCTGGCCGCCGCGGCAGCGGCAAAAGATCGTGAAAACGAGCTCCTGGCAGGCAACCCCAACAAAGATGGTCGGAAACCCAAGGCGATTTGGTTTTTCGCG
>CAZFWE010000215.1:0-1687 GCA_964522685.1 uncultured bacterium
AATTAATGAGATAAGCGGACGGACTGGCCCCTATTTAGGGGGTGGCAACTTGGGTAACCATACTTTCCTCAAGTTCAAACGGTAAAATCGCACTACAGGAATATCCCATTGCTTATGAACGTTAAGAAGTCGTTCACACAAGAGTGTGCCATCTGTCGCACTATTCGTTGTAGGTATTTTTTCTAGGCCCCAATTGTTATCATAGAAAAGTCGCAAGCCTTCTTCATGCACATAAATCATAGAGTGTCCGCGCGCTTCTAATTTATGATTGTCGCCAGGCTGGAGCATCCGTATGAAGTAGACTCCATCAGAGAAGCTGTCTACCTCTTGTTGTAATCGCGCAATATCCGTTATGTCCATTTCACTAGAACAATAATCTATTCCAAAGTCGTGATAGGTGATGCAGGACTCGACCTTACTTCTAGACACATCCATATCTACCGTGCGATCCACTGTGATACTGCTATAAGCAGCTTGTCTGCTTCTCATTTCTTCAGAGCTTTTCTCAAAACGTCCGCTGACTAGACGGAGTTTGTCTAAGAAGACCTTGCTTCCTGGACTCACATCCATTAATTCTCTCCAAAGGTCAAAGTAAGTAGAGGCAAATTCTAGGGACATAGCTGTGCAAGTCCCTCTGATGGAGTGGCAGTTACGGTAGATAGCCGGATCGAAAAATATACCTGGTGTGGCTTTTTCTTGGAGTTTTTGCCGAGCTGCATCTGCTTTCTCTACAGAGATGCCCCCACAACAACCTTCCTGACCGCGCCCTGCTCGGCATGAAAGAAATAGGTAATCTGATTGTTCGTTTTTGTTGAGCGCGAATCCCAGGACAAGACTCGCTATGCCCATAACGATGAGCGCAATTGCAGGGGCTTGAAGCCCGGCCAGGAAACACCCGGTTCCGGCAGCCATGAGGAGCAGGCTCAATGCCTTGATCGCATTGATCGCGGTTTTCGTTAAACTACAGCCTTCCGGCTCAGCTATAGGAGGGGTGATTATAGAATTAAATTGAAGAGGTTGAACTGAGGGCATAAAAACTCTTTTTTGCCAAATAGTATAGCATTAGAAAGAATATTATAGCAGTCAGAGTTTATAAATTTCAGAATATTTCTTTTTTAGATATTGGCAGTAAGCGTCTTCAGAGATAGGCTTACCGGTAGCCCGCTTGGCCAACTCGACGAAATTATAAATGCGCCCCCATCGATGGATATGCTCTTTCAGCCAGTCGCGGATAAAGGACATTTCTCCCTCTTCCAATTGAGCTCCCCAATCGGGGTATTCTTTAGAGAAGGTGGAAAAAAGGTGGGCCGCGAGGATATTGCCGAGGGCATAGGTGGGGAAATATCCAAACTCTCCGAGAGCCCAATGGACGTCTTGCAAGCACCCTTGGGCGTCGTTCGGAGAGGTGATGCCAAAGAATTCTTTGAATTTCGCATTCCAGGCTTCCGGCAGATCCGGCACAGACAAAGAGCCTGCGATGAGCTGTTTTTCAATTTCAAATCGCAGTATGACGTGCAAGCAATAGGTAACCTCGTCTGCTTCCACTCGGATGAAAGAGGGCGTTACCAAATGAATCGCGCGGTAAAATTTTTCGAGAGAAATGTTCTTCAAATGAGTGGGCAGGATTTTTTGTAGCTTTGGGTAAAAATGTTTCCAGAATGGTAGACTTCTGCCGATGAATGTTTCC
>CAZFWE010000215.1:1697-3209 GCA_964522685.1 uncultured bacterium
TGTTTCCCACCAGCGCGATTGGCTTTCATGGACGCTGAGCGAGGCCGCTTCGCAAAGCGAAGTGCCCCAATGCTCGATGGGCAGTCCCATCTCATACATCGAATGCCCCATTTCATGGAGAACGGAGAAAATATTGCTCATGAATGCATTTGGCAAATAGCGGGTCGTGATTCGGCTATCTCTCGGGGAGAGGGACATGGAAAAAGGATGGGAGGATAGGTCAAGCCTTGTGTAATCGGAATTGATCGGCATGGCATTTGCGATCCAGAGTCCGATCTCTCGCTGTTTATCATCGGCGACTCGCCGGTGCAAAAAGCGGGCATCGGGGGTTTTCGCGGCTCCGATTTTTTTGAGCAGGCTCTTCAACTCCACTTGGAGGCCGTCGAAAATCTTCGAGCACCTTGCGGAGGTCATGCAAGGTTCATGGTTTTCCAATAGCGCGTCATAAGGGTGATCTGAAAAGCCCCAGATCGCCGCTTTCTCTCGATTCATTTTGACGATTTTTTCCAAATAAGGAGCGAATAGTTTAAAATTGCTCTCTTTCTTGGCGATCGACCAAATTTGGGTCGCTTCAGAGGTGAGTTGGGAAAATGTCTTTACAAACGACGAGGGGAGTTTATTGGCTCTGAGATAGTCTCTACGCCATTCCCTTACGATGATTTTCTGCGTTTTGGTCAGGTTTTTAGCCTTGACCGTTTCAGTGCGGAGGCTAATGAGTTTTTCTAAGAGGTGTTTGTAAGATTTCGAGGTTTTTTCTTCGTGAACAAGGCGTGAGAGTTGCGCGATTTGCTCGCTTCTTATTTGAATGCCCCCTGGCGGCATACAGGTTTCTTGATCCCAATGAAGTAGACTCAAGACGGAGTGATAAATGTGAATCGTTTTCGCTTTTTCGATCAGTTGATCGTAAGGAGAGTCTTTTTTTTCAGGCATAAAAAGCAAACATACAATTTGTTGACCTTGTTGATAAAGCTTTTTTCACGTCTTATGACTGAAAAAAAGATAATCCGATGTATCGATATAAATTATATTTCTTGCAAGTGTTATTTTATAGTTTTGCGAAGCGGCGTAAAGAAAGAGATGCGATCAAAAGCGGGCAAAACCACATGGCAATCTCCGGTGGAAGGACTTTATTTTCGCCGAGGATCAAAAGGCTGTCGAAAAGGGTAAGACAGGCAAGAAATCCGAACAGACTTAAAGAGACGATGAGAAAGTTGCGTTTCTGGCGTGAAAACGAAAGCGCGAATGGCGCGGCGCTAAAAAGAATGAGAATGGGAAGCAAAGGAAGCGCAAGTTTGTGGTGTAGGTGAGTTCTGATGCTGGGACGATCTACTGAGGGAACTGAGGCCTCGAAGAAAAGGGTGGAAATCGGGCGGCTTTCGAAAGGGACAAAGGATTTGGGCACAATCTTTGGATTCAACGGGAGTTCGAGAAAAATCTTTTTCTCGAAGCTCTCTTGTTTCTGAAGGAGTTTATTTTCTCGGACAAGATGGTCTGCGAAATAGCCGATCGGAG
>CAZFWE010000216.1:0-3209 GCA_964522685.1 uncultured bacterium
GTGGCATTGATTGAATAGCACCAAAATCTTTGACGCGGAAAGGTTCAACGGCCGTTGATACGGTGCCGAACTTTTGAGCGGCTGCATCGTCGGCAATGCCTTCGGCAGGTTTATCGGTGACTATAGGTAGCCGTAGGCTTGCAGCTTCTGCAACTGCGGTCGCTTGGTTCGGCAACAGAGCCGGAGTAGGGTTAGCGGTTGCTGTGGGGAGTCGTAGGCTTGCATCTTCTATAATTGCAGATTCTCGATTTGGCGAAAGAGCTAAAGGAGTGCCGTCTTCACTCTCAGCAGCATTAGATTTTTTATCATTTACTACAGATAGCTTTGCAACTTCCGCCTTATAAAGCTTGTCGTAGGCAGGGTAAAAGCAAGAGAATGTGGTCAAAAACCAGTGGACTAATGATTCAAAACAGGTGAGGGCAAGATTTGTTACTTTTTTGTGGGCGATGTTTTCCAAATAAGACAAGGGTTTAGGCTTATCTAGCGTTATTCGCGGGCTATTGAATAGAACTGCGTCTGACATAGTTAGAATCCTGGGTTTTTTCGAGAAGTAGGATAATGGGAAAGCTTGATTTGGAGCAATGAAAGGTTTTTTTATGGTCAGAACCACTAGTACATATTGATGGGACGAGTATGGCGCTATAGTTGCTCTTCAATAGCGTAAATGTTATGAAAATTATTTGAAAACTTATTAATGAGATTTAGGTTCTTGGCTTATGATCTTCGAATTGAAGTCTTAACGCGTTTTACCTAAGTCGCTTAGGATTTATGAATCAATCCTTACTTGCTTTTTGTACCAAATTTGGTAAAATTGCTTTTAGAATTTGAAGGTATTGTGTCTGAAGTAGATCTTCCCAAAATTATCTCTGTTGACTTCTACAGGCAGGAGAATGGAAAAGAACCGGTCAAAGATTGGCTAGAATCCTTAACGAAGGAAGAGAGGCGGGCGATCGGAGAAGATATCAAAATGGTGCAAGAAGGTTGGCCCTTAGGCATGTCTCTTGTTCGCAATATAGGAAAAGGGCTTTGGGAAGTGCGCAGCTCTCTTCCGAATGCGATTGCCAGAATCCTTTTTATCATCCAAGAAGGCCGAATGCTGTTAGTGCATGGGTTCATCTCTGATGGTGTAAAATCTAGTGGTCCTTCAGGATTGGGATATAAGCCACCCTATTAAACTTTCGAAGTGTCTGTTGTTATTCACAAATGAACGCAAAAATTGGTTTTTGGTAGCGTCAGCTTGGCAGCAAATTTTTGGTCCTCACTCGCGCCTTGCCTCCCGGCAATGGTCGCTCGCTCTGGAGGCAAAAATTTGCGCCGCTTTCTTGCCAAATTCCCAACTTTTGAGTTCATTTGTGTATAATTAGGCAAATAAGAGAAAGTAGCGAACCAAAATCAGATCGAAGCGAAGTGTGCCGACTAACAAACGACCATGGTCGCAGTCTATGGCGCAATACACATCGTTGACAAATTCATAGACTGAATTCTATCATCATCGCATGATTCTTAGGAAATTATCTCAGTTCAAATTGAGTTCTACAAAAAAGCAGTCAATATTGCTGCAAGAGCAGTTTAAGGATTGCCGCCTTGTACAGCATACGGATAGCTATTGCTATTTAGGAAATCTACCTACGCATCTAACCAAATACACTGAGGAGCAGTGCTTCTCCCCGGTTCTACGAGACTGTACCTGCAAAGCGGAAGAAGCTGGTAGGAAGTTAGGATTGATGAACTCCTACGTACACACGTCAAAAAGGCGCACAATGCGGACATATCGAGCCAAAAAAAATTGATGGACAGCATGTTAGAGGTGTTTCTGTGGGGCATATGGTGAATATGGATTTCAATGCAGAGCAAAATATTTTGGCGCTCAGATTTGGATTGCTTGGGAGAAATCCCGGGAAGTCTTCGCTTTTAGGCGAAGGAGCTATCACAAAAAAGACGCAGAAAACCCCTTTGCAGGGTTTAGAAATGGGATTAGGAAAGGCAAAAGAGGTTTTTGGATAGGGGGAATATGAAAAAGAACAGACACATCGGTTCTAATTTTAATGATTTTTTGAAAAAAGAAGGTGTCTTAGAAGAAATCGAAGAGGTTGTAGCTAAAAAGATTTTTGTTTTCCAAATGGAAAAAGAGATGAAAAAACAAGGAATCGATAAAGCAAAATTAGCAGAAAGGATGGAAACAAGCCGATCTGCTGTTGATCGCGTTTTGGATCCTGAATCTCCATCGACACTTCGTACTTTTGCAAAAGCGGCTCGCGCTCTTGGTAGACATTTAAAAATCAGTTTGGCTTGATTGAAACTCTAAAGAAAGAAGCTGGGATATGAGTAAATTTTTCGAAGGAATCAAAAAGGGATTCAAAGATGTAGTAGACTTCGAAAAAGGAATAAAAGCTCTCAGAACTCGCTCGATAGAATTACCAGAGCCTTCTTTGGTATATATTGCAAAAGAAAAAATCAGAGGGTAGAGGCAGGAATCCGAACTCTAGAGATCTCCGCTTCTCCATTTTTTTCAAAGATCGCAAAAACAAGTTGGTTTTGTGTTTGCGTTTCAACCATATCTAACTCAAAACCCAATACATACTTGCTATCTGCTTCAACAGCAGCGCGTAGCGCTTCTTGAATCAGTGGATCGAGGAGGGGTGTTGATGTGCAAATTCTTGTTTTCCTTTCATGGTTGAGTCTCAAGTCCTCTAGGGTATAAGTAAAATTCTTTCCTTTGGCAATTTTTGAATATTTATTTTGAAGATCATTGATAATATCATCATCAAAAACAAGATCAATGGTATTAAGAAATGCTTCTTTTAGAGTAAAGACCTGTATCTCGACCCCCACATAAGGATGAAAAGGAAGTCTCTTAGTCTTATCGTCTAAGGCATTTCCTAAGTGAGCTGACAAGATCTTTTGGAGCTGATATCTTAATGAGCGTTTTTTCTTTTCAGGCAAATTCACAATCATTTCCGCAATATCTAACGGTAGTTGATTATCTGCTGGTAAGTTGATTGCCCTCCTTGTCAGCGATGTTGATGCAATATTGTCCTCTTTGGCTGGAGGTGATATAGCGACAAGTGCAGGCGGGACTGTTTGAATAGCATCAAAATCTTCTGCGCGGGTAGGTTCAAAGCTCGTTGGTAAGGTGCCGAGCTTTTGAACGGCTGCATTGTCAGGAGTCTCTTCAGTAGATTTAGTTGATGCAATATCGCTCGTCTTGG
>CAZFWE010000217.1:0-1367 GCA_964522685.1 uncultured bacterium
CAAAATCCGTCTTTGGGAGGGTTTCAGACCGTCGCGCACATCGGGAAGAGCGCGCGAGATAATGACCGACATCGAATAGCGAAGATAGCTTTCTTTCATCTCCTCTTCGATATTCCGTGGGACAATCACTTCATCTTTTGTATAGGACATGCATCACTCTTTAAATATCTAAGTTTTTGACTGACAGGGCGTGGGTTTCGATGAATATTCTTCGAGGCTCGACTTCTTCGCCCATGAGCATCGAGAACATCCGATCGGCTGCAATCGCATCGGGAAGCGTTACTTTGACAAGGGTCCGCATAGCAGGATCCATTGTCGTATCCCAAAGCTGGTCGGCATTCATCTCGCCAAGACCTTTGTAGCGCTGCACTTCCACACCTTTGCGCCCATTTCCACGAACTGCGTCGATGATCTCACGCATGGTTTGATAAGTGGTCGTTTTGCTGCCTTCTTCGAGAAGATCGAAAAGATCGCCGTCTGCTACTAAATACTGCTCTAATTTCAAATTGAATCCGGCAAGCTTCTCTTCGAGTGCCAGGAAACGATTCGGATCGAAAAGTTCCATAAAGGCAAGTGGCTTTGGCGCATACTGCCTCATTTCCTCGGTGATCTCCTCCGGCGGAATCGATGCGAGAGTCTCTTCATGGACTTGTTTCTGCGCATCTTCGTTGTCTTTTTTAAGAGCGAGCAGTTCTTCCTCGGTATAGAGGAATTGATATCTGCCTCCCATTGCAACTTGATACTGAGGCCATAGCCCAGCAGGCGATTTTGCAGCGGCGAAGTCGCGGAAGGGAACCCCTTTCCGTTCGACGGAATTGATGAAGATCTCGACTTCAAGGATCAATTGGACGAGCTGTTCCATCCGCTCTTTATCGAAGGAATTTTCAGTACCGGCTTTCCGCACTAATACATCGCTCATTCCAAGGCGCAAGAGGTATTCGTCCATCTCTTTTTCAGAGTGGATATATTGGCTCTGTTTTTTTCGGGTCACTTTGAAAAGAGGTGGCCGAGCAATATAGACAAAGTGATTCTCGATAAGAGAAGGCATGTGCCGATAGAAGAAAGTCAATAACAGCGTCCGGATGTGAGAGCCGTCCACGTCGGCGTCTGTCATGATGATGACTTTGTGATAGCGGAGTTTGGCTACATTGAAGTTATCGACCCCGATGCCGCAGCCGAGCGCTGCGATCATTGCTCCAACCTCGGTATTTTGCAAAATTCTTTGGAGACGCGCTTTTTCTACATTTAAGATCTTGCCGCGAATGGGCAAAATCGCCTGGAATCTACGATCTCGCCCTGATTTGGCTGACCCGCCAGCGGAATCTCCTTCAACAATATAAATTTCACTTCGAGCTGGATCTTTTTCT
>CAZFWE010000217.1:1377-3191 GCA_964522685.1 uncultured bacterium
GCAAAGTGCAGGATCCCGTTCTTGACAATCGGTCAGCTTGCCCGGCAAACGACCCGAATCAAGAGCACTTTTACGCAGCGTCAGCTCTCGCGCCTTTTTTGCCGCTTCACGTGCTTCCGCAGCGATGATTGCCTTTTCGCCGATCATTTTAGCGATTGCGGGATTCTCACCGAGATAGGTCGTCAGCTCTTCGCCGACGATCTGCTGGACGATACCAGCGACATCGTTATTGCCGAGCTTTTGCTTCGTCTGACCTTCGAATTGCGGATTGGGCACTTTGCAAGAGATAACTGCAGTCAACCCTTCCCGCATGTCCTCACCAGTGATCGAAAACTTATCGGTTTTCAAGAGCGAATTGCTCTTGATGTAGCTATTGAGAACCCGCGTTAAAGCGGTCGAAAATCCAGTTAGATGCGTTCCACCCTGTTTGGTCGCGATATTGTTGACGTAGGTATAGATGGTTTCTATATAGGTATCATTCCACTGCATCGCCACTTCGAATTCGATAGGGCCGTCGATCCCTTCTTTGGTCGCTGAGATATAGATCGGCTTTGGGAAAAGAGGAATTTTCCCTTCGTTCAAATAGCTGACGAAAGAGGAGATTCCTCCAGAGTAATTGAAACGAACTGGTTCTTTGAGAAGATCGCGCTCGTCTTGGAAAATAATCGTCACTCCACGGTTCAAGAACGCTAATTCCCGCAATCTCTTGAGGAGGATGTCGTAATCGAAATTTGTCACGGAGAAAATAGTTTCGTCCGGCCAAAATGTGACTCTCGTTCCTCTCTTGGTCGTCTCCAAGAGCTTTTTAAGAGGCGTGATTGGCTTGCCGCGCGCAAAGACCATTTCATAGCTCTGTCCGTTTTTCCAGACTTCGGCCTGCAGCTTCGTCGAAAGGGCATTTACGCAGGATACGCCGACACCGTGGAGTCCTCCTGAGACTTTATAAGTATTTTTGTCGAATTTGCCGCCCGCATGGAGAATCGTCATAACCACTTCGAGAGCGGTCACTTCCCGTCCCTGTTTGGCCGATTCTTTGCTGTGTATTTCGATGGGGATTCCTCGTCCATCATCCTCGACGGAGCAAGCGCCGTCAGAACGGAGAGTTATAATGATCTGCGTGCAATACCCTGCCATCGCTTCATCGATACAGTTATCGACCACTTCATAGACGAGCTGGTGAAGTCCGTTCGTATGCGTGTCGCCGATATACATCCCAGGTCGCTCTCGCACTGCTTGGAGACCTTCCAAAACGGTAATCGAACTCGCGTCGTACTGCTTCTCATCATTCATCGTCGTCATACCCTATCTTCTCATTCCTTATCCTACCCGGAACACAAGACTCCGAACCGGGAATTTTTCTTGAAGCCGCTTCAAAAGACGCGGCCGTTCATGCTGGCAAAGGAGACTATACAAAGAGGAACTCTTCACCTTTACAAGGAGGACTCCGTTGACAAAGGAAACCACCTCCGTCAATGGCCCTATTTTATCACCAATCAGCTCTTGCCAAAAGCGAAAAATTTCCTCGCGACCCTGCCCCGCTTTCTCTCGGATTTCCCGAACCGCTCCGGGCAGAATTTCGGAGAGAAGTTTCCCCGTCTTGCCGGTCCCGTCAAAATACCTTGGAGTCCGCTTCATATTCCTCTCTTAAAGACTATTCCTTCCTACAAAAAAATCCTAGCAAAAAATAGAGCGAGATCTCAGGGGCATTTACAACGCAAACAGTTTCAAACAGAAATAAACCTGTTGCAACAGGTCGGGTTATACACAAATGAACTCAAAAGTTGGGAATTTGGCAAGGAAGTGGCGCAAATTTT
>CAZFWE010000218.1:0-3179 GCA_964522685.1 uncultured bacterium
TCTGGCCCAATTAAAGAAAAAAAAAGCCCGCCGAGAGGCGGGCTCATTGATCAAAAACTGAAGAGCTTTAGCTCGTTAGTTTGAACTTTGGCTTGTTGCAGTGGACTTTTCCAGCACGGGTTGTCCTGCTGCAGCGGGCGCTGTTTCCATTGTTTTCTCTGCTTCTTTGCTTGAGGCAACCAGAGCGTTAAATTTACGGCCTAAACCGAATACGCTAATGCCCCAGATTACGCAGATCACCAAAACCAAAGGTCCAAGGATGAAGGTCAAACTGGCCAATGAGACGCTTCCTCCAATCACAGCTAGAAGTGTAGATTGGATGAAGGCTCCACCAGATTTTCCGGCCCTGCCGCCAATGACCTCAACGGCACCTTGACCTTTTACTTTTGCTTCCTGGTCAAGAGGAATGTAAGCCATCTGCTTTGTAGAATCAAAGAGGGAGTACTTGGTTCCTTTCGACAAGACGTTTTGGATTTGGCCTACAATCACAGCAACGAATACGACAGTTGTTCCCATAAGTGGTGCAAAAGGTGTGCTCTTTGCCCCATTCCATACAACGAAAAAGAAGATGGAAGAGGTGAGTAAAACCATGATTGGCGTGAGGATGGCTGCTTTTGTCCAGCTTAATTTTCTCAAAATGTTATTCCCGACAACCATCAGGAGAATCGTAATCGCTCCCGTCCAAGTGGAAAATTGACCCATGAACATGTTGTAGTCGTTCATATCGGGGAATGCAATTTTAATTTGACCTTTCCAAACACCTTCTACAAGATTGATTGCAATCCCATATGAAAGGACTAAAACGGCGATTAGGCCGAGGTAAGGATTTTTTAGGATGTATCGGAAACTTTCGATGACAGAAAGCTTTGCTTTCTCTTTCTTTTTCCCTTGGCCAGGTTGGTAGAGCATCGGGTCGGTGAGGACCTTTTTATTCATCCAACGATATGTGAAGATCGTAATGATTCCAGATACAAGGACAGCACTCATCAATAATTTTAAATTGATTCCGAAAGAATCGACCCCTTGTGGAAGTGATTTTGCGTACTTTGCGGTCAAAATAATTGTAGGACCTGATAAGACAAGACCGATGTTACCGAGCATTCCGAAGAGTCCATAGAAGCGCTTAGCTTCATTGACTTTCGTAATCTCATTGGCAAACTGCCAGAATAGCATGGAAAGGACTACGCTCCCCCAGAGTTCTGCGAGAATGTAGAAAATGCTGAAACTCCAGTTTCCGACCACGGGAATCAACCAGTGTAGGTTTGGCAAAGAGCTTTGCGCGGACTGGATAGATTCCATCGACATATGCAGAGCTTCTTTATTGGGGTAGATCACAAAAGCAAACGCCGCAAAAAAGAGGAGAAATGGGCAGAGAACGATGTAAAAGAGTTTCTCTTTAGAGAAAATATTAGCCAGTTTGATAAAAATAATCATGAATAAGATCGCAGCAGGGGTCACTCCGTAGAGTTTTAAGAATGATAAGCATTCCGCGCCACCGCCGGGAGCATTGACCATCAAAGTGTCTTTGGTATCTCTCAAAATTGTGTAATTAAATAAAATGCACATCATCATTAAGCCCATAGGCAAGAACTTTTTAAGTTCAAATCCGTGAATAGGCCAGAAGATTCCGCGCAGTCCTTTAAAAACTGAATCGTTTTTGGAATCAGACTTCATTGTCATATTGTTGAATCCTAAATTTAAAACAATAAATATGTATAGTCATTTTAGCTATACTCTGGCGCAAAGTATAGCAGCTCACGGATATACCGACAAGAGGAAAAGCAGATAGGAGAAGAAACGAAATAACCCCTGGGATTCTAGAGATCGCAGGGGTCATCATTGAAAGAAAAAATTAGTTATGCGCTGAAGCGGCAGCAGTAGCTTCCATAGAAGCGGCCATCTGGTGAGCCTGAACTGCTTCTGTGTAGCTATTCCATAGATCTTGTTCGATCTTGTTGTGGCGGATTGACTGGATCAATTCTCGTTTGCAAGTAGCTAAAGATTTTTTTGGGCTCAAGATTGTAATAATTTCTTTGTCACCAGCGAGGCGGGCGATATTGAGCATTCTTTCGAGTTGCATGCGAGTAAAGTTGAGGTGGTCGCGACGCTTGCGGGACCCTCGAGCGGCTCTTTGTTTGGGGGCAACGATTGCTGGCTTGTCGGAATTAATGACAAAGCGTTCAATGATCGAAGAGAGTTCTGAAGGTTGTTTAAATTTCATTTTACGGAGTGTAAAATGGTGCATGTATCCGCCCGATTTCATGGGGAGGTATTTACAGAGTTCATTCTCTTTTTTTCCGCCGATTTTTTTAACAGCTTTTGAGATAACTTCTTCAACGTTGTTCTTTTTTGTTTCCATATGTATTTTCCTTAAGGTTCATCCTTAAAACTTTTTACTTATCTAAAGAATATGTTTGGTTTACCCGAGTCGAAATTTATTCGCAACATTTTCTTTTTTTTGAGTAGCTTTTTTTTCTCAAAATACGAGCAATAACCGGGATTATAGTACGAAGTTCTTCTTTTTTGCAAGAATCTTGAGAATTTTCTTTTTTTATTTTTTCCAAAACTCTAATCTTGGGACTCTCTCAAGTAATAATGCATTGAACCTGGAACCTTATATTATGGTCAAACTCAAGAAACTTTTATCGATGATGCTTTGTTTGCTGCCTTTATTATTTATTGGATGCGGACGGGAACCTGAAATCGATCGGTCGGATCAAAGAAAAATCCTTTGTACAATTGCTCAAATCGGCAATCTGGCAGCTGAAATTGGAGGCAGTAGGGTGGACGTCCAGGTTCTAGTTCGGGGAGAATTGAATCCTCATAGCTATGAGCTTGTAAAAGGGGACGATGAGAAGATCCAAGGGGCTGACCTGCTTTTATACAATGGCCTTGGACTCGAGCACGGGGCGAGCCTTGCAGCCATGATTAAAGCCCATTCGAGGGGATTTGCGGTTGGAGGGGCAATCGAACGGCTCCATTCTGAAAAAATTCTTTGGGTTAACGGGACAGAGGATCCTCATATTTGGATGGATATTTCGCTTTGGGCGGAAGGGATAGATCCGATGGTGCAAGAGATGATTGCTATCGATCCGGAAGGGAAAGACTATTATTCCAAAAGAGCTGACGAACTCAAACAGAAAATGGCGGCAGCGGACAGAGAAATATTCGAGATGATT
>CAZFWE010000219.1:0-3177 GCA_964522685.1 uncultured bacterium
TAGTCGAAAAAGATGCCAAAAATGGCAATTTTGGCAAGCAAATGGAGTTTCGAAAAAGGTCTAATCTTGTTCCTGCTACTTCCTTTGCTGCTCATTGCAAAACCTCCCATTTACCAAGATCCGTGGGGCAAAGATTCTAAACTGGCATTGCCGCCAATGGAAGAAGAAAAAAAAGAGCGCGGCATCGCCACCCGCATCGCCGATATAGTGATCGATTTCCATCAAAACGTGATCTCTCCTGTCGATGGTCCGCGCAGCCATTTCCGCCCTTCCAGTTCCCAATATATGCGTCAGGCCATCTATAACTATGGGTTTCTCAAAGGATTTATCATGGGCTGCGATCGCCTTCTCCGAGAAAACGGGGAAGATTGGATCTACAAGAAAGTGGAAGAAAACGGTGAAATCTACAAACTCGACCCCGCTGTCATCGATAAATCAGTCCGATAAAAGACCTCTTGCATAACCGTTCAAAAAAATCTAAATAAATTGTAAGAGTTCAGATACCCATTTCTCATACACAAAACTCAAGTACTTGTTGTGTTGAAAATTTCGCTTTATCTAGAATGCCCTCCATTTTCATCAGGTGAAAAATGGCACGTATTCTCCCCTTTCTGCTGCTGGTTCGTTTTTTAGTATTTGCCGATTCGAATCAATCATTCTCTGAAAATGAAGATCCCGCAATCTTCCATCATGTCAATGTCATTACGGGAAATCTCAACATCTCCTTCCAGGATGCGGTGGTACAGGGCGCTCAACCCATTCCCATTCTGAGGACATACTCCAGTTCTGGGGCTCTAGAAAAAACTTCCAAAAATTTCGATCTCATTCTGAGAGCTATACGCGGCGGATGGCTGGTTCAGGGAGGGTGGAATCTGCTTCCTCATACAAATCTGCTCATAGAGACTTCGTATGATAGAAAGGAATTTAAAGCATATCTACCAGAGCCAAGCGGGAATATGATCTCCTATGCCTATAGCCACAAAAGCTCAAAGCACACTATCTTTCTCAAACCCACGAGCAGTGTAAGTCGGACCTCAGGAAAACTCAGCAGTCGAACAAATTCACAAAATAACCTCCTACAGATCGATCTAAAGGCAGGTGTTGCCACTTTATCCTTACCTGATGGAGGACAAAGGATATATCGAGGGCCTAGTTTGCACAAATACAATGGCAATAGTTTGGGAAAAGCCTTTTACCTTCTCGATACAGAAAAACTTCCCAGCGGCCATCAGCTACGTTATATTCATGATAAAAAAACAACTCACCTGAAAAGAATTGAGTCGACAAACCCGGCTGGAAATAAAGTTTATGCAGCCGTAGACATCGACTATTTTGCATCAGAAAAACGAAAGCCTTTTGAGATCAAATTCAGAGCTTCTGACGGAAAGCAGCTTCACTATAAGACAACCCGCCACGAAGATCGCGAGTATATCCATGAAATGCAGAGCAACTGCCGCCCGTTTGAAAAGTTTCACCTAACTCCAGGGAGAAAGGGAATTGGTGCTCGACTGACTTCCCTCGATTTGGCGGGGAAAGAGCCTTTTTCGGTTCAGTATTACTTTCCATCGAATAAGGATCAGGAGAGGAAATGGGCTGAAAACCCCGAGCAAAAAGAATTTCACATAGACAAAGTGGAAAAAATTCTGGCGCCGGTAGGACCTAACGGTCAAAAGATTGCGATTGCTAGTTTTTCCTATTACCCAAATCGAACAGATGTAAGAGACGCTGAGGGGCTCCTCATTCGATACCATCATGATTCAGAGCGTCTGACCTTGATCGAATATTTCAATGAAACAGACCAACTTCGTTCCTCTCAAAAATTTTACTGGGAAGGGACAGAGTTACGCTGCAAAGCGATGTTCGATGAGAGCCATCAACCCCTATTTGCAAAAACATTTGTCTATGAGGCAGGCGATGTTGTGGAAGAAACGCTATGGGGATCTCTGACAGGAAATGAAACAATGCCCCTCCAAATCGACGCATCTGGGCGATGCAGCGGAGGAGAAAGTTATCGCAAAACTTATTCCTACTACAAGGACCAGTTTAACCTTCTTAAAACTGAACATGAGGAAGATGGACCGACTTACGAGTATTTTTACAAATCTGGGACCGATCTTTGTACAGCAAAGCTGACCAAAGACAAAAAAGGAGCGATTCTGACCAGAGAATTTTCATTTTATAATGATGACAATCTGATCGTTCATGAAATCGTGGATGACGGTTCTTCTTCAGATCCAAACGACATAAGAGGTGTGACACAGCGGCTCGAAAAACGGTATGAACGCAATCATGTCTCTGGCTTACCAGAATCGCTTTCTGAATCTTATCTAGACCTTAATACCCAAACTTTGAAGCCATTAAAAACAATCAAATACACCTACTTGAATCAGAGAGTTCATACTGAAGAAGTTTTTGATGCGATGGGAGTCAGTCGATATACGATTACGACCGATTATGATGATTTTGGTTCGATCAAACGAAAAACAACCCCTTTGGGCAGAGAAAACACCTATCGCTATAATCATGATGGCAGTCTTGAGGAATCTAAAGAGGTCGGCTCTCCCAAGAAGATTTTTGCCTACGACCAAGCAAATCGCGTTAAATCCTGCGAAGAGCCCGATACAGGAAAAATCGCGATTACTTCCTATGACCTGAAAGGGAGGATTCTCACACAGTCCGATTTCAGGGGGAATCAGACGATTCACACGTATGATTTTTTCGGAAACCGTAAGACGACTGCATTACCTGTTTGTAAAGATGCAGAGGGGCAAACATGCAGCCCGATTCTGAAGTTTGATTATGACATACACGGCAATCTCGAGCTGGCAGAAATGCCTCTCAAAGAGAAGACTCTGAATACTTATAATCTGTTCAGAAAGCCCACTTCGGTTACCCAAGCTGATGGAACTCAGATCCGCCATTTCTACAATAGAAACGGTACCCTGGAAAAGACTCTGTATGCAGATGGAACTGAGGTGCGTTATGGGTATGATCTCTTTAAGAGGCAAACCTCTAAGACGATTTACTCGGGCCAAGGGAAATCTCTTCTTTCTGAAGGGTGGGACTATAGCTCCTTCCAACTTCTTTCTTACACCGATACAAGGGGTTTGAAAACGCAATTCACCTATGACGGAGAAAAACAAAAAATTACGGAAGAAGCTTCGGGACGAAAAGTTG
>CAZFWE010000220.1:0-728 GCA_964522685.1 uncultured bacterium
TTCTTGCAAATGCTGTGGCAAAGATAATTGCCAATGCAATAGGAAGTGAAACTGCTTCTTTCTGGCTCTGGCGGTTTCATCGGCGAAGCGGTCTTTCCCACTTTGCAGAGAAAGGCGATGAGGTTGTCCCTTTAAAAAGAAAGTCGCCTGATATTTTCGACTGGGATCTAAGTGAATGCGACTTCGATGCGGTCATCCATTTAGCCGGCGAGCCTATTTTTGCTCGATGGACAAAAGAAAAAAAACGACGGATTCTTTTAAGTCGGAGCATCGGGACGACGAATTTAGCCGTTTTGCTTTTGAAAAGGCCACCAAAGGTTTTTATATCCGCGTCCGCTATCGGATTTTATGGGGATCGCGCCGCGGAAATTTTGGATGAAGAGAGCCCTTCCGGCGTTGGTTTTTTGCCCAAAGTTTGCCGGGAATGGGAAACTGCGTCGAATCAATTGGAAGCTGCCGGAGTTCGGGTTATTCATGCTCGTTTTGGTCTTGTGATCGGCAACGGCGGTATTGTTCAGATGCTCTTGAATTCGCAGCATGTCTTGCCAAAAAAACTTCAAAACTGGCATTTTCCGTTTCTAATCTCTCAACTTGAGGATGCCATTGTCAGTAAATCCTTGGTTTGAAATGCTTTTAAAGCCTCGAGATGCGATCAGTGGAATCGTACAGGTAAATCCTAGGATCGGATTTTGGGCCTTCTCATCGATATACGGCATTGCTTCATGCTT
>CAZFWE010000220.1:738-3172 GCA_964522685.1 uncultured bacterium
TTTTATTCTTTTGGATTTTCTCTTTCTTTTCTAACTGTACTCCTTCCTTTACTCGTTTTAGGACCGTTTTTAGGGTCTAGCTTGCTCATTTTTGACGCGTGGCTTTTGAGGATAACAGGTATATTTTTCGGCGGAAGTGCGCAATATTCCTATTGCCGTGCAGCTGTCGCCTTCTCGAAGGTTCCTTATATAATCACCTTGAGCATGTGGCTCATATTCCTGGCCCAAGATCCAAGCACGCTCTTTCTTCATGTCGCATCCGATGCTTCCGCTCTTTGCATTGTGCTAGTTTCTATCGCCATTAATATCTGCTCCTTTCTCCTTCTCGTTCAATTGCTTCGGGAGGTTCAGTCCTTTTCCCGATCCCGAGCGTTGGCCTGCGTAGCGCTCTCTAATTTTCTTTCGTTTTTATTGATCTGTTCTTTTATGTTTGTTGTAAGATTTGTTTATTTTTTCGTTTTTTAATTTGATTAATTACGTAACTAATGTAATCTAAAATTAAGAATCGATGTTCGAGTGCCTCTCGCTACAGGAGGCACCCAAAATGTTACCCATGCTGAAAAAACGAGCGATGGGTGCATCCGAGCATTTTTTGAACACTTAGACAAAGTTGGTATATGGATTCATTTTTTAATCCTTGGCTCAAGATTTGGGTTAAGCCGCGGGCGACGATTGCTCGGCTACTTCGAGAGAGCCCTAATAGAGGCTTTTGGATTCTTGCGATCATCTACGGTTTTTCCAGTGCTCTAAACTGGTTTCAATCGATGATGATGGGCCAGCGGATGGGCACTGTGCCTATTTTTACAGTGGCTTTGATCCTTAGCCCTATTTGGGGATATCTCGGTTTTTCAATTTGGAGCTGGGTTGTCCACTTTACTGGAAAGTGGCTGAAAGGACAGGGGACGTTCAAAGAGGTCCGGTTCGCCTATGCCTGGTCTTGTTTTCCTTTGATCGTGAATGTTGTTCTCTGGTTTTTTCTTGCTGCTTTTTACGGCAGATCATTGTTTGCCAATTTCTCTCCAGAATCGCAAGTTTTATCGCACAGTGAGGTGGGGATTTTATTTTTGATCCTCCTGCTTCGAATCACCGCAGCAGTTTGGTCTTTGGTGATTTATCTGAATGTATTAGCTGAAGTGCGTCAATATTCGGTCTTACGCGCAATCGGGAACGTCATTATCGCAGGGCTAATCATTGCAATAGCTTTTTATTTGATTGTATGGGTCGGATACTCGACATTTGGAGCGGCCCTGCCGAATCTATCGGCTTACTTGTTGAAATCTTAAATCTGCGAAGGTATTTATGTTGACGGTCAATAAGGAAAAAGCAAAAAAACTCGGCGTTTGGTTGCTGGCAATTTTCCTCTTAGCAACGCATCTTTTGATCCGGTCGACGGCACAAGCTGCAGAACCTGATGCTTGGAAGCAAATTTATACGTGGAATGGAGACTGTCGAATCTCATTCCCCTCAGTGCCAAAAATGATCCAGCAAGCTCTGACAGTCACCGAAGAGGGGGATAAGCTCACTTATGATGTCTATCTTGCACCGCTCAATGAAAAAGCTCTTTGCCTTCTCCTTGTCGCGGTCTATCCATTCCCTTTGAAAAGCGGTCAAGAATTAGCCGGAATTGAAGGGCTTCTCAACGGAATTGTCGGTCATCATCCTGAGAATAAACTCGTTTTTGTGAATATCATCAATCAAAAAGGGAATCAGGCCGTAGATTTTCTCGTGCAGGCTCCCTTGTCTTACTTCCGGGGGCAAGCGATGATGAAGGGGAATAAGCTCTATCTTATCGCGATCGAAGGAAGAAAAGGGGAATTGAATGAAGAGGCATTCAAGAAATTTGTCGAATCATTCTCTTTAGTGCCTTAAAATTTTGAGAAGCGATAAAATAGTCCGCATGAGCATTAAAAATATCGCGGTCATTCGGCGCAACGGGTTTGGCGATACGCTTTGCACTATTCCATTGATTCTCTATTGCAAGCAAAAATGGCCTACAGCAAATATCACCTTGTTCCTGGAAGAAAAGAGTATGTGCCTGGCTCCTTTTTTGACAGGGCCCGATCGGATCGTATCGATTCCAAAAGGAAAGAATAAGTATTTTTCCTCGTTGTGCCTAGCTTTGAAAGAACGGAAAATGAAATTCGATCTCGCTTTTTCAGCCAAAACAAGTCCGATGAAGTTGATGAACGCCTTTCTCTTCGCGCTAGGAGCTCGCGAGCGGCGAGCATATACGGGAAAGTCCTTGGATTCTCTTTTGATCAATCGCAGAGTGAAGTACGAAGAAGTAGCGAATTTGCATCAAGCCGTCCATCTCTTACGCCTAATCGAACCGGAGATCAAAGTGATTCCATCTTCTTTATATCCGAAGTTGAAAGGAGTTGGACGAAGATCATTGGATCAGATTCCGACTCTCTTTTATTCCGTGTCGAATAAC
>CAZFWE010000221.1:0-3136 GCA_964522685.1 uncultured bacterium
ATTTTTAATTTAACCGATACTTCTTGATATAAATCAAACAATTTTAGTATAATTTAATGATATTATTATTTAAATAACGAGGCTTTGTGTCGATTAATGCCCCCCTCCCCATAAATACATATCAAGCCACTGTGTTAGAACAACTTGAAAAAGGAAGCTCCCAGCCGAAACGGCGCAGAATTACGAGTGAAGAATCGGCCTCTCCGATAACTGAACTCGCTGATATAAGAAATCTTTTTGCCGAAAGCGAACCTGCACCTACAGCACTTTCTTCACAGACAGTTGCTTTTGAATGGCTCAAATCGATTCCTGAAAATCAGCTAAACAAAGAGATATTATCTATCATCACACAAGCCTCCAAAGAAAGACTTTCTCCAGATTTACAGCGCCCAGAAATGGAGCAATGGCATTTTTTTGTTAAAGGCATCAAACCCGAAGCTTCAGAAGAAGATAAACAAAATGCAGCGCAGGGACTGCTATTTGTTACACAGAATGCCTTCCAACATTATTCAGAAAAAACAGACAACACAATTGCTCGTAAATGCAACGAAATACAATGGGAAATAGTCAAGAGAGCAATCGGACCTGATAGTTCAGAAAAAGATCGAATTGCAGGAGCAAAGGTTTTGTATAAGTTCATAATAGATCGGGAAAATATACAGAGACCCGCAGCAACGGATTTGTTTCTAATAGATCGGTTTGCAATGCTATCAATCATTGAAAAAGCCTCAGAATTCGTTTTAGAGGGGCGTATACAGGATGATCAAGAAATAAAAACGCCAAACATTCAGCAACATCGATGGGGGGCTTTATTCAAAGGGATCGCACAAAACGCTTCACACAGCGATCAAATCGCAGCAGCAGAGAATTTGTTGATTCTCACTAAGGCTTTCTCTAAAGGCTACAATGAAAAATTAGCAACAAAATCCAAAAAATCATCGCAGGATGATACATATAGGCAGTACTGGACAAGTATTTACCAAGCTATGATGCCGGGAGCTCCGAGAGAAGTTAAACTTGAGGGTGTAGACAAATTAGTTTCTATCATCTTAAGACACCAATCGGAAAAAAAACGCACTTCTAAAAAGAGAAAAGTTGTTAAAAAAGATTGCGCTAGCAGCAACGATTTGGATGCAACACTATTAGTGATCAACAAGGCATCTAAATATCTTGTATATAACTACCAATGGAATAAAGCAATAAGTTACGATCAATCTATCCAGAATCCGCGGTGGAAGGTTTTATTGAAAGGAATCACATCGGAAGCTTCGGAAAAAGAGCAGGAAGAAGCGGCAAAAAGCGTAGCTACGCTAACTCAAGATTTTCTGCCCCGCTATGCACAAGAGAATGGCCTTAAACAATCTAAAAGGAAGTCTTACCAAAGACAACAATGGCAACAATGGGATGCTATCAGCCAAGGGATAATGCCCGAAGCATCGCAAGTAGCAAGAGAAAAGGCTGCTAAGCAGCTCAATGATATTCTAGAACAGAGAAACCGAGGCGCGAAGAGCCATGAGAAAGGCGATCTTCACGCTAAGAGTTCCGGCCAACCTACTCTTCAACCCTCTCTGGAAGAAATTCCTGACGATTGCTTGTTAAGTCCTCGGAGAGAAGATCCCTTAACGCAAGAAGCGGTAAACTTACCGAATGATTTTGATATAGATATTTTTTTGAATGATTCTGCATTTGAAAGACAAACTGAGGACTCTAACCAATCTACTCCTCAACCCTCTCTGGAAATTCCTGACGATTGGTTGTTATAAATCCTAAGGATAGAAGGTGTCATAACGCAAGCAGCGGCAAACTTACCGGAGGCGTCGTTTGAAGGATTTGATCGGGTATTTTCAAGAAGCCGAACTGCAAGCTCGAAAAAAATTGCTTGGTTGATCTTTCTCGCAAAACGGAAAAGATGAAAATTATCGAACCAGCGCGCTGAATCCTGCCTTGCGTTTATCTTATAGAAAAACAAAGTGTTACAAAATGAAAAAACCAAAGACATGATCATTTCTGAAAATGTCTCCGGTGATGTGGGCTTGACCGATCTTACATCGAACCCATTTATCGATGGAATGAAAAAAATCTATGAGCTTGAACCCTTTATCAATCCGACTGTAATAGAAGGAAAAATCCCTTTTCCTGAGCCGTTTTTAAGAAAAAGTAGGGCGATATGAGGGAAAAATCACTATATCCTTTGCTTTCATACCTCCTTCTACGAAGTAGAACCAATCCTCCTCAGGTGCCGCGTGAAAATTTTTAAGGAAAAAGAAAAATTCATTGAGATGCGCGCGCAAGGAATCTCGTTTGCTAAAATTTCCAAAGAAATCAATGTTTCCAAGCCAATTCTCATTGAGTGGAATAGGGAATTTGAAAAAGAGATCGCTCATCGACAGTTTTTAGCAGCGGAAGAGCTATTAGAACGCTATGACTTAATGAGAATGGCTCGTTTAGATCGGTTCACAACTCTTTTAAATAGCGCGCTCAGTGAGCTAAAGAAGCGAAATCTCGAATTGCTTTCCTCAAAAGAGCTTCTCGATCTCATCCGTTATTTGGAAGCCCGCTTATCAGAAGAATCTTCTAAAATTAGCTATGTCACTGATCAAATAGCAACCTCTTCATTTCCCTTTGAGGCCGAGCTGGAAAAAATACCGTTATTTGACTGAAACTTAACCAATTTCAATGGATTTGTAAGAAATACCTATCGATATTTCTTACAAATACACACAACAATCTACTCACTATTAATTACTTAAGTTCCTGTCAAAAACAACCCTTGCATTCGTAAGAAAAACATGTCAATATTTCTTACATGAAGAGAGGTCAAAAAAAAGCTAATAGCACTGACGATCAAATACTGAAGGCTATAAACAGCCTCGGGCATGGTGCTGTTTTTGTCCCAACGAACTTTTTAAGCTGCGGTAGTCGGCATGCCGTCGATATTGCTCTCCACCGCCTCGTCCGAAAAGGAACCATCCGCCGCCTCGCAAGGGGAATATATGATTTTCCAAAAGTTCACTCTAAGCTTGGAAAGCTCCTACCATCTCCAGAAAAGATAGCAGAGGCATTGGTTGCTAGAGATGGTATACGCATTCAACCAACAGGAGCTTATGCAGCTAATATCCTAGGGCTATCAGAACAA
>CAZFWE010000222.1:0-3117 GCA_964522685.1 uncultured bacterium
CGCACCGATGCCGATTTGAAACGGCATTCTGAATTTTCCGGCCAGAACCTCGAATACACCGATCCAGAAACGAGGGAGAAGTATATCCCCCACGTAATCGAACCAACCTTCGGCGTCGAACGGACAATCCTAGCCCTTCTTTGCGATGCTTACGATGAAGAGCAGCTCGAAAATGGAGAAATGCGCACCGTTCTCCATTTCAATCCGCGCATAGCACCTGTGAAAGTAGCCGTATTCCCGCTCATGAAAAAAGAGCTGCTGGCGGAAAAAGCGATGGACGTATTCAAAACGTTGCAGAAGCACTGGCGATGCGAGTACGACGAAGGGGGCGCGATCGGCAAGCGCTATCGGCGCCAAGATGAACTTGGGACGCCCTTCTGCCTCACGATTGATTTCGATACGCTGGAGAATGACACAGTTACACTCCGCGATCGGGACACGATGAAACAAGAGAGAGTCCCGGTCGGAAAGCTGATCGAAATCTTAAACGAAAAGCTGAGTTGATCAAATTTCACTGAACGCAGGGGAGTCAAACTTGAGAACATCTTTCCGGAGCGCTTGGAACGGTGCATCTGCTTCCGCAGCTTGGATTTGGTCGCGGGTCAAGCGCATCGACTCCCCCTTCGAATCGATCTCGATTCGATGATAAGGCAGTTCGAAGAGCTCGAACAATTTCTCCATGACGTCAGGCTCCCCCTTAAATCGAAGGCCGCAGCTATGCTCGCATACGTAGTCGATATTTACCTTTTCCCACTCAATATCATCGCTGCTTCCTAGAAGCATTGGAACGCCGCTAGCCAGCCCTTCTGACAAGGTACCGCCGCCGCCCTTTGTCGAAATAAGAGCCCCCCTTGTTTTCGGATCGGCTGCGATCGCATTGAGCTGCGCCAGTTCATCTTCATTTGTCCAGCCGATCACCTCAACAGAGATTCGGGGGTTATTTAAACCGGCGAACTGCTCTTTCAGCTTCACTTCTTTGGCAGCATTTCTTCCGCAAAGGACGACCAAATGGATTTTAGGCAGGTTGGGATGAGTCTCATAGTAATTGACTATGTATTCCGCATAACCATTTTCAATCCCCTCGCCGCCGGAACTTAAGATGACCACCCGGGCATCGGAATCGACCCCTCGCTCCTGGCGAAGAGCATCGATATCGTATATTTGTAAAAAGGCTTTGCGAACCGGGAATCCTGTTACAACCGTTCGCTCAGGGCCAACCGCGGCTATAGACTGATCGTTGATGTCTTTTCCAGAGACCATCCCAGAGACCATCGCCGCATTCGCGAAGTGGGGATTTCCCATATCATCCGAATTTTCAATATCGAAAAAATCGGATAAAAGATCGGTTGAAATATTGATATCAGCAACTCCGAGCTCACCGGCTCCATTGGCAGCCGCTCCAGCATTTCTCGCATAGATTGTCATTTGAAGCTCAGGAGTTCCTCGGATGAGGATCGAACGCATGAACTGGTCCATAGTCAGCCGATACTTCTTAGGGCTTGGCTTTCCGCTAAAGGCCCAGTTCATTAAACGAAGCGTCTTCCAACAATTGTTCTTCATGAGAAAACGGATCAAATCGGTATCGCTAATACGCTCTCCAGTGAAGCCTCTCAACATATCGAAAGGGAGAAGCGTTTCTTTATCGGCCTCGACGTGATACGCGTGCATGCCGGCCTCAGCTAAACGCTGCGACATCCCGCGTTGGGCCACGTTGTGCCCTCCACCGAGCGACCAGCTCTGTAAGAGGGCTGATCGGCCGTCTAAATCAGCTCTTCTAGAGAATTCAGAAGGATAAGGGACGGTAAATTCATCCCGTCCTCTTTTCTGACCGTCTTCTAAAATATGACAGCCGCAAAAACGATGCAAAGGCCGGCCATTGTCCCGCGCAAAATCGTTGTACAGTTCGCGGAAGGCTTGCGTGATGCGCCCAATGTAAATCGATTTTTCAGTCTCAGTGATTGGAAGAGCCTTCAGTCGTTCTAATTCATCAAATACTTCTGTGTAAAGCAGCTCAGCCGCACTTAGGCTAAGAGCCTCCTCTTTTGGATTGCGGAAAACAGCAGTCTCAACTCGCAAGACTAGCGCCCGATATCTTCTAGAAGTCTCTTCGAATTCGAGACACATCGGCGCCGGATCTTGCATTTTTTCAGTGGCAGTAATTTTTTCTTTTAATTCACGAAAATAGAGCTTTGCGACTAAAGACTGAGCAGGATCGGCCAGACGTTGTTCAATCCGATTTAAAAGATCTCTTCGATTCGCATTTTCTGTAAAACAGTTCGCGGCCCAATTCCAAACGCTGCATAAGGGAAAGAAAGAGGCAGCTGCTACGCCGGTTACCAACCCAGTTCCCAATCCGATTGCGTAACTTATATAATTATTATTTGAAATAGAAATGTCTAAATTAGATTTGCTAATCATCGTGAAATCCTTTGTGGCGTTAAAAAATTATAGCAACAATCTAATTTAATTAGAAGTGAAAAAATAAATTAACAAGTCTAAGAGGGTGTTAACGGATTTAGGTTTCGTCGAGTGTTTGGATTATTTTGGCCCCTTTTCGACTCCAAAATTGAGGGGCAATATCGACAAAAGTATATAGCCCCTCAACTGTTGGATCGAAAATCGGCTCAAAAGAACCGAAAAAATCGACAGAAACTAAATCCGTTAACAGTCTCTAAGTTTAACGTTTATAACTCTCAAACAAACAAAAACTTTAAATTTCCAGGGCAAAATAAGTCAAGCAATAAATTCTCTTGAGCTTTCTAAAAGAAATGTATTGCATTAGCCTATCTCATCCCTTAACATTTTCTCCCGAAATAAAGGTATATGTGACTCTTCGTATAGATTCCGTCAAAATTCTTAAGACAATACCCGACGTCCCCGAAAATCCACCGCTCAATTTTCCAAAGAAGCGGGGGAAAATTGAGCCATTGATTGCCCAGTATGGCTGGACTGATAAAGCCTTGCTAAACCAAGATTTATTGAATACCGCTGGTTATTGTGATTTCTTGGATTTCCTGTATGATTCAAAAATTTTATACTCTATCCGCGGATACGAGACCTCTCTAAAAGACTCCGATTCCGAACTGAAAGACGGGATCAAAATAATGAACGGGCAGC
>CAZFWE010000223.1:0-3099 GCA_964522685.1 uncultured bacterium
ATAATGGCACCTGGGGGCAGAATCTTACAGCTCGAGCTCTATTCATAGCACAAGCTGTAATCGCCCTTGTGGGAACGCCTCTAATGTTTCTGTCAACGCTCTTCGCATCCGGTGCTTTTCTTTGTAAGGGCAAGATAAAACAAGCATATCCGACGCTTAAAGTAGCAGTTATTATGCCCATCGACCTGCTTGCATCGATCCCAACAAATCTTATCGCAGCTGTCGTTCCTCATTCCTTAGAATGGGATGCGCCGAGATTACAAGTTTCCAACTGTTTAAAGAATTGCTGCTTTGCTCCTAGAGGCCTCAGGCTGTGACATTGAGAACATCTACGACTACTTGAGAAGTGATTCTAAAATGCGTTTCCAAGTCGTGGAGTTCTTTAATTTCGTCTTTCCTTCCTGATTCATTTCTGCTGCATTCTCTCAATCTTCTTAGCTCTTCCTCGGCAAAGATACAAAAACAAATCATTTGCTTCTTCAGATTCGGATCGTTTGGATTTTCCTTGGTCTTTTGATTCAAGTTGGCATCTAACTTGCGAAAAAAATCGATGGAGAGCTTTCTTTGAGCGACTTGTTCATCGCGCGACGATAAGTAATGATTTATGACAGTGTCCACAACTTCTCGAAACTTTTGCGCATTCTCCTCTGATAAAAAGAGCTCGGATTGTTTTACCAGATCATCGATATCGAGCTTCAAGAGCGGACTCTCTTTCAAAAAGGTTTCAGGAACAATGTTAAGCAGTTCCAGCTCTTCTACTTCCTCGAAATCATCTCCATTGGGGTCATCCGTTTGTTCCAATCTCAAAAGAACCCCTCTTGGAGCTAAATCTTCAGGGTTTTCCTTCGCGTTCAGAACTTCCCAGGCCATTTTCATGACCCTCAATGCTAGGCGAAACTGCTCGGAGAGGTTATCATTCTGCAAAGAATGGGCGTCAACTATTTTATTGAATGATCGAATTTCCTTGATGTCCTCCTCATCCAATCCCGCAAAAATTCCTATCTCCTCGACAAAACCGAGATTCCAATGGACTCTATTAATTAAATAATTGACTTTGCCTTGCTCGCTATTAAAAGATTTTTCGAAAAGAGAACGGTAGATCCACTGGAAGAATTGGGTGAAGAAGTCGGCATTGCGATTCTGCGTCCAGAAATGCCCGTCTTTTCCGATGCAAAGGAACGAAGTTGTTTGATCTTTCGTAAAGATTTCTAAAGCTTGCAGATCCTGCAAGGATGCTTTATAATTGGCAAATAAATTCTTTGTTTGAGTTGGCGGAACCATAATTATTAAACCTTATTTATTTTATTATTAAGATTTATTAATTATGTTTAAAATGTATTTATAAATCAACATAAAAGAAAGTGTATGAGAATCGCAGCAATTGATTGGGGTATAAAAAGAATAGGAATCGCTATAACGGATGAAAGGAAAAAAATTGCTTTACCGATGCAAATGGTTCCCGGTGGCAAAAATGGAGTTGCCGAAGTGATGAAGGCTTTGGCCTCGAAACAAATAGAACTCATCCTTGTAGGGTTTCCTCTGCTTTTGAACGGCAAAGAAGGTGATATGGCCAAGGCAGTCAGGGAGTTTTCCATTGAACTAGAAACGATGAGTAAATTGCCCGTAAAACTGGTCGACGAAAGGTTTTCCAGCAGACTGGCAGACCAGCGCTTGAGAGAGATTCATTTGAAGAGAAAAGAGAGAACGGAGAAGATGGATGTTATAGCAGCTACGATACTTTTGCAAGGATACCTCGATCATCTATGACACTCCAGACGCTGATTTCTCCTGAAGATCTTTATGAAAGGCTCTCCAAGATTTCTGTGAGCCACCCTCTTTGTCGCTACACATTAGAGCGATGCCGCTCACTGACTCCAGCCATTAACCGCATCTTGGAGTTGAAAAAAGAAAAGAACGCCGTTGTCTTAGCGCATACCTACGTCCACCCCGACATCGTCTATGGCGTTGCAGACCATATAGGCGATTCGTATGGACTTTCCAAAGCCGCTTGCAAGACCGATGCGAAAATGATCGTATTTCCCTCCGTCCGGTTCATGGCGGAGACGGCAAAGATCTTGAATCCAGAAAAAATCGTCATCGATCCAAACCCGAACGGTGGCTGTTCGCTCGCCGATAGCATCGACGAAGCAACGGTGCTGCGCCTTCGAGAAAAACATCCGAGTCACACCTTTGTCTGCTATGTGAATACGACTGCCGCCGTAAAAGCCGCTTGCGACGTCTGCGTCACTTCCTCAAATGTCTACCGAATACTCGAGAAAATCCCCAATGACAAAATCTACTTCCTCCCCGACAAATACATGGGAGAAAACGCGAAAAACTGGTTGAAAAAACGGGGTGTGGATAAAGAAATCCTCCTCTTTCCGGGTTCTTGCTATGTACATGAAGAATTCGAACCAGAAATGATCGATCTCATTCGGAGGGAGCATGAAAACGCCATTGTAATCGCCCACCCCGAATGCAAACCCGAAGTGATCGCCAAGGCGGATCTGACCGGCTCCACAACCGATATGCAGAGATACGTGGCCAATCGATCTTCCTTGAAGCGCCCCTTCCTGCTTCTGACCGAGTGCGGCGTCGCCTCACGCATTAACGCCGAGCTGCCCGAAGCTCGCCTTGTAGGAGGTTGCACCTTGTGCAAATACATGCGCTCCAATTCACTTTCCAGCATTGAAGAAGCTCTTGCCAATCCAAAACCTTCTCAAATCATAGAAATCGAGCCTCGCGTGAGAGCGCAAGCCGTCAAAACACTCGAAAGGATGTTCGAATATGCAGAATGACATACACCCTTTAACCGAATCTGGAAGAACGACGAAAAACATCGATCCGTGCATCCTTGTTATTTTCGGCGCGACGGGAGACTTGACGGGACGGAGACTCACCCCTGCCATCTACAACTTGGGACGCGAAGGGCTATTGCCGCCGAACTTCGCCTGCATCGGCTTTGCAAGACGGGAAAAAACAACGGAAGAATTTCGCACGGAAGTAAAAGAGCATATCACCACCTTTTCCCGCGTCAAACCAATCGATGAGGGTTTTTGGAAAAATTTTCAAGAGCAGCTTTTCTACCATCCCTCGGAA
>CAZFWE010000224.1:0-3061 GCA_964522685.1 uncultured bacterium
TGCTTCCGCTGGTTTCATCTGGCCGGTAGTTCAAGAGATTTCTATCGAAGGCTGGATTTTTTCATACCTGGCCAATCCAGCCGCTCTCCGCCTATTCCTTTACGGCCAGTTTGGAGCGATGAGCTGTTTTTTTCTCTACCAAATTATCTTCTGGAATGTGATCTGGAAAAACAAAGCGGTTCTACAAGATGATCAACAATGAATTTTACAATCACCTTGGTGACGCCTGGATCGACCGATTCGATCATCCAGTTGCGTTGCTTCGTAGAGAAAACGCAGTCCGAACTCCGTGGGTGATCGAAGAGGTGGGTCAGCGAATCGTTCAGAAAGCCTTTATCCTCGATATTGGCTGCGGCGCGGGACTTCTCTCCAATCCGCTCGCAGAGGCTGGCTATTTCGTTACGGGCGTAGATCTTTCTGAATCGAGCTTGGCAGTCGCCAGAAAACGAGACTCGACCGGTCGAGTTCAATATCTTCAGGCAAATGCTTATTCCCTCCCCTTCCCGAATAATTCTTTCGATGTTGTTTGCGCAATGGATATTTTGGAGCACGTGGAAAAACCATATCTACTGATTGCAGAAGCTAGCCGAGTCCTAAAAACTGGGGGCATTTTCTTTTTCCACACGTTCAATCGGAATGCATTCAGCTATTTGACCGTGATCAAAGGGGTTGAGTGGTTCGTCAAAAACACGCCTCCGAATATGCACGTCTATCCCCTTTTCATCACGCCGAATGAGCTCAAAAAGCATTTGGAAACCTATCAATTAAAAGCCGTTCATTGGGTTGGCCTCGTCCCGAAAATCTTCTCCTGGCCGACGCTAAAAATGTTGCTTACAGGTTCAGTCCCTCCCGATTTTTCGTTCCAATTTTCCCGCTCGCTTCTCACAGGCTATTGCGGAATAGCTGAAAAACTGGCATTGTGCTGATTTTAAAATAAAGAGAGGCAGATATGGTCCAAATTACCTTGAAAGGCAACCCCATTCACACTTCCGGTCCATTGCCAGTTCTTCAGGCGAAAGCACCTGACTTTACTCTAGTCGACAGAGATTTGAAAGACCGCCATTTGACCGAATGGCATGGGAAAAAGAAACTTCTCTGCACAGTTCCAAGCCTCGACACTGGCGTCTGTAGCCTTATGACCAAGCACATGAATGAAACGGCTAAAAAACACCCGAACATAGTCATTTTGACGATCTCTGCAGATTTGCCATTTGCCCAAAAGCGGTTTTGCGAAGGAGAAGGGGTTCACAATGTTCTAACCCTTTCGATGATGCGGAATAAAGATTTTGGAAAAGCCTACGGCCTTTTGATCCAAGACAGCCCCCTGGCTGGGTTGCTCGCCAGATCTATTCTACTCCTCGATGAAAAAGACCATCTTCTTTATGTAGAGCTAGTGCCTGAAATCGGCAGTGAACCGAATTATCATGAGCTCCATAAGCATCTTTAACATTGCTTTTACGCAGAATCAGGCCTTGATTTGCGCTGGATAATGTTTGCGAAGCAAGAACCAGACGACGCCGAACCAAAGAAGCAAGATGGCGATCGTGACATAGCTCACCCAGGATAAAAGCTCCATTCCGGCAAAGAACTGAAGTCCGAGGATGCAAAAAGAGACGAGAGCTTTCGAGGTGCGGTAGGCAAAGACATCGATGACCGCCTTTGCGCGAAATTTTTCGTCGACCTTCATCGGAATGTAGAGCATTTCTCGGATCACTCCAAAGAGGGAAAAATCAACCGCCTTGATAAAAATCATTGAAAAGGAAACTAGGGCGAAAGAAGGAAGGAGAGCGACCCCAGCGGCATTGATGAGAAGTAGAAGAGGCATGGCCAAATGACTCCCTTTGACTCCAAGAGTGTGGATGAGAAGGAACGACCCGACGAATTGCAAAATGCCGCTTAAAATGTTCGTGAGCGAAAACATTCGTCCGACATATTCGGTCCGCAAGTCCAGATCGGCGATATTCAGCTCGAGATGGACATTGAACTGGTATTCCATCAGAGCCACGGAAACTTGCATCAACACGACGAGAGAGAGAACCGAAAAAAGCAAAGGAGAGCGGAAAACGGAGCCAAATCCTTGCGGCTTTTCTTGCGAGGCCGATTCGAGAAATCCCTCCAACTGGACGGCGCTGTGCTTGAACGCTTTCCGATAGAAGAAAAGGAGGAGGAGATAGACGGGAAAGGTAAATAAAAAAAGCTGCTGAGAGCCCAATTGGACGGCAAAAAAGCTAGGCAGCATACCGCCGGTCACGGATCCAATTGTTCCCATTATGTAGATGATCCCATAGAGATATTTGGCTCTTGAAGAAGCAATCGTCGTATGGACGAGTGACCAGAGCTGCTTGAACATGAAAATGACATAGATATCTTTCCAGATGAATTGAAAGAGGACATATCCTGGAAAAATGGGAATCAGAAACGCAGCCACGGTATTCACCGCGATCGTGATTCCAGCTAAGACCCCTATCATTTTTAATGGACCAATGCTTGGCAGGTAGCGATTGTAAAAGACGACCGTCAAAAAGTTTAACGGAACTGTAGCGAGCCATAGCCAGGGAAAGATTTTAGAAGAGAAAAAGGTGATGCAAAGAGCGTTGCTGGCCGGCCTTGTGATCCCGTATTCCATCGCGATGAAAAATCCGACGAATAGGATGAACAGGAAAAAAAACTTCTCCGAGCGATGGAATGAGGCGAACTCGCTCCGTATTTTGCGTAAAAAGCTCATTTAGATGGCCAGCCGCTGAGGAATTCGACGAGGTCATAATCGCATTCGGGGGAAATATAGACCCAGTTCGACTTTTTCGAGGGAACTTTTAAAAGAAGATCGGAACAATTGTACGCTTTTTGAACGATGACGTGCCTTCTAGAAACGGGAAAGGATAATTTTTCCGGGGGCGTTTCGTTTTGTTGAAACTCCCAATCGATATCGGTGTCTTTGAGCTTATTTTTGGCTTTGTACTCTCTCACATCTTTTTCAGCCATCGTCTCGGGAAGTGCAATCGCTCGTATCCTGTGCTGCCGTAATTTTTCGCTTTTGGCATCTGTGTGACCAGGCATCTTC
>CAZFWE010000225.1:0-3056 GCA_964522685.1 uncultured bacterium
TCCATCGCCCGAGTCACTTCTTCTTGCGAATAAAGAACGCTTTTTAAAAGAGCCAAATGGGGAAATGCAAGGGAAATCGTCCCCTGATGCAAGTAGCCATTCTTCGTCCTGCGCTGGGCAGCACCGGCTATTTTCAACCCCCGGTAGACCACATCGTAAATGGTCGGCCGCGCCATGCAAAAATGCTTGCAGTCCGGGCCTAAAAGCGGCGCGTGTTCCGGGATCAAGATTGCTTCTAAAGAAAGGTACTCTTGGACAGCCTCTAATACAACCTCGTTCACAAACTTGTAATTATCCAACGTATTTTCGCTACAGACCGGATGAAGAGCTGGCATCAAAAAGGAAAACGCGAGGTCCCAAATATGAAAGACGATCCCCCCGCCTGTCGGCCTTTTAGCTAGTGAGAGGCGATGAAACCGCGCCTGGTCCAGGTCGATGTGCTTCTTCAAATCAATGAAATGGCCATAGGTAGCTGTCGGAGAGGCCCACTCATAAAAATGGAGTATCGGCTTTCCTTCGGGTCGAAGATCTGCTAAAAGTGAGGCGTCGAGCGACATATTTATCTCACCCTCAGCCGTTCCCGTATCGATCACTTCTAAACTTAAATTTTTAGTATACAAACAAAACAAATCCGTCTATTAACAGAAATTTTAGGACAAAATCGACTAGATAGTCGAGAAAATTTCCAGAATAGGGTAGAATAATAGTCTAGGAGACGAGGCATTATGTTTGATAAATTCACCAATCGAGCCAAACAGGTCATCAAGCTTGCCAAAAAAGAGGCTCAACGCCTCAACCATAATTATTTAGGTACAGAACACGTCCTCCTAGGGCTCTTGAAGCTGGGACAGGGCATTGCCGTCAATGTCCTCCGCAACCTAAATCTAGACTACGACACAATCCGCACGGAAGTGGAGAGGATCGTGGGATTCGGCCCTGAAATTCAAGTCTATGGAGATCCTGCCTTGACCGGCAAGGTAAAGAAAGTTTTTGAATTCGCCAACGAAGAAGCGGTCAATCTCAACCACAATTACGTCGGTACCGAGCACCTTCTCCTCGCCCTTTTGCGCCAATCTGATGGCGTCGCCGCGCAAGTCCTCGAAAATCTCAACGTTAATCTTAAAGAAATCCGCAAAGAAGTCCTAAAAGAACTGGAAACCTTCAATTTGCAATTGCCGCCGATGGGACAGACTCCCACTTCGCAACAGGGATCTCCTTCTTCGCGCTCCCCACAAGACAAATCTGCCCCGATCGCAAATGACAAAATGCCGGCTCTCCGCGCCTACGGCCACGACCTGACCGAGATGTGCCGCGAAGGAAAAATGGACCCGGTCATCGGACGCCGTGATGAAGTAGAGCGACTCATCCTGATCCTCTGCCGCCGCCGCAAAAATAATCCCGTCCTCATCGGAGAAGCAGGCGTAGGGAAAACAGCCATTGTCGAAGGACTCGCCCAAGCAATCGTCCGGGGTGATGTCCCCGACAATCTTCGCAAGAAAAAGCTAATCTCCCTCGACCTGACGCTGATGATCGCAGGCACCAAATACCGCGGCCAGTTTGAAGAGCGGATTAAAGCGGTCATGGACGAGATCAAAAAAAATGGAAACATCCTCCTCTTCATCGACGAGTTGCACACCATCGTCGGCGCCGGCGCCGCCGAAGGCGCGATCGACGCTTCAAACATCTTAAAACCCTCACTTTCCCGCGGTGAAATCCAATGCATCGGAGCGACAACACTCGATGAATACCGCAAACATATTGAAAAAGACCCCGCTTTAGAGCGAAGATTCCAGAAGATCATCGTACAGCCCCCTAATGCCGAAGAGAGCATCTCTATTCTTGTTGGGCTCAAAGCTAAATACGAAGATCACCATAAGTGTGTCTATACCGATGCGGCGATCCGTTCTGCCGTCTCTCTCTCCGACCGCTACGTCTCTGGCCGCTTCCTGCCGGATAAGGCGATCGATCTTTTAGACGAAGCTGGCGCCCGTGCCCGCATTGCGATCATGCATCAGCCGAAAGACCTCACCGATCTCGAGCAGAAGATCGAAGAGGCAAGGCTCGCCAAGGAAGAAGCGATCAGCAAGCAGGAATATGAAAAAGCGGCGAAACTCCGCGATACTGAAAAGACCCTCCGAGAACAGCTCCAAGTGCAGCGTGCAGAATGGGAGGCTCATAAAGATGAAAACCTGCCGATTGTCGATGAAGAAGATATCGCCAACATTGTTGCAAAGCAAACGGGCATTCCGCTCACCCGCTTAACCGAAGGGGAAACGGAAAAAGTGCTCAAAATGGAAGAAATGCTGAAAAAAGAAATCATCGGCCAGGATAACGCCCTCGGCATCGTCTGCCGAGCGATTCGCCGCAGCCGCGCAGACATCAAAGACCCGAACCGCCCCATCGGTGCGTTCCTCTTCCTCGGACCGACAGGCGTCGGCAAAACTCACCTAGCGCGCCTCCTAGCTACCCACATGTTTGGCGGTGAAGATGCTCTGATTCAAGTCGACATGTCCGAATACATGGAGAAATTTGCGATCAGCCGCATGACGGGATCTCCTCCAGGCTATGTCGGTCATGAAGAAGGCGGACAGCTCACAGAACAAGTGCGTCGTCGCCCTTACTGCGTCGTCCTCTTCGACGAAGTCGAAAAAGCACACCCTGATGTCATGAACCTCCTCCTCCAAATCCTCGAAGAAGGTCGCTTGACGGACTCGGTCGGTCGCAAGATTGATTTCCGCAATACGATCATCATCATGACCTCAAACCTCGGCGCGGACCTTATCCGCAAATCGACCGAGGTGGGCTTTGGTGCGAAAGAGAACTCCCTCGACTATAAGTCGATGCAAGAGAAGATCGAAGGTTCGGTAAAAAAACACTTCAAGCCCGAATTCATCAACCGCCTCGACGGGTTGGTCATCTTCAATACGCTCGACAAAGCGGCTTACAGCCAAGTCATCAACCTGGAGTTCAATAAGCTCAAGAAACGGTTGGTCAAGAAAAAGATTTCGCTCGCTCTCGGCGACGACGCGCGCGATGTCCTCGTCGAAAAAGGGTAT
>CAZFWE010000226.1:0-3049 GCA_964522685.1 uncultured bacterium
ATTCCGAAACGCTAAAGGGCATTCCACCAGAATCTCTCCGCGCCTGGCATAGCGCCAACTACAGCGCCGAAAAAATGCACCTTTTCATCTGCTCGAATCTCCCTCTTTCCTCATTGAAAAAAGAGGTCGCTGCGATGTTCTTAGCGGTTCCAATTTCTGAAAAGCCGCAGCCTTCTTCGGATTCTTGGACCGAAATGACCTCTCCCAAACAGCAAGGGCAGATCACTTACATTAAACCGATCCAAAAACGGCAACTTCTCACGCTAATCTGGGAGCTGCCAATGGCTCTTTCCGACGATGAGACCAAATCGGCAGACCTGATCGCCTATGCGTTGAACCGAGGACAACCTTACAGCTTGTACGAGAAGCTCAAGCAAGAAGGGCTCATCGATAGCACGCTCGTACGCGTTGATGACCTGGGAGGAAAGGACCACCGCTTCTTCTTCGTCCATTTAGAACTCACTTCCAAAGGAATGGCCGCTATTGATACGACAGTTTTGCGCTTCTTCGAAGCTCTCCAAAGCCTTCGCTCTAGCTCCCTTCCCCTCTATCTTTTCCAAGAGAAAAACACCGTTTCGCAACTATCCTATCAATATCAAACGCAACAAGACGCATTCCTGATTGCTGAATTAATGGGAGACTCTCTTCCCGATGAAGACTTGAGCACATTTCCCCGAGGACAAGTGCTTGCAGCTTCCTACTCCCCTGAAAAAATCGGACAAGCCCTCGATCTTTTAATCCCTGAAACCTGCTGCGTTACCCTTATGGCTTCTCCCTCTTTGACTGGTGTAGAGCCCGATCGAAAGGAGCGTTGGTTCGGGGCTGAATACGCCGTGCGCCCCATCCCTGCCGATTGGATGACCCAATGGAAAACAGCAAAACCCAATCCCGATATCCGCCTTGCAGCAAGCAATCCGTTCCTTCCTGCGAGATTCGATCTAGCCCCCGTAGAGGGGGACTCTACTCCTGTTCTCCTATCGGAAACGGAGAGCGGCATCGCCTACTACTCGAGAGCACCCGAATTTTCAGCTCCTGAAGCGGTGATCCATTTGCACATCCGCTCCACCCAGCTCGTGCCTACAGCTAGAAGTTCAGTGCTCACTTCTCTCTATCTCGACCATTTGACTGACATGCTTCATCCTACCTTGTCAGCTGCTTCAAGCGCAGGACTCTCCACTAAATTTGAACTGGAAAAGTTAAAAATCCATGTGCAGGTCTTTGGCTTCAACGACAAAGCGCCACTTCTACTTGAACAAATTCTTCGCCAAATGCCACTGTACCCTCCGACCAAAGAACAGTTCGATATCTACATGGCAAGACATGAAAAAAGCTACTCCAATACAGAAAAAGCGCTCCCCCTCTCGCAAGCGAAAGATCTTTTGGAATCACTACTCATTAATGAAAGGACGTCGAGTCCAGAAAAATTGGCCGCCCTTCAGGGAATTTCTTATGAGGACTTTTTAGAATTCCACGCAAAACTCTTCGACAAGACATATACGGAAGCTCTTTTTGCAGGTAACCTGACGCTCAAAGAAGCGCAAGGTTCTTGGATCGATATCCAACATATTTTAAGCAAAGAAACTTACAGCAAAGTCCAGCACGCCGAACCAAAAGTCCTAGAACTACCTGCTCAATCCGGTCCATTTGCTGTTTTCCGCTCGACAACCGCCTCGGGCAACGGCATAGTCCTCGCCATCGATGCGGGAGAGTTTAACTTCCAAGCCAAAGCTGCCCAAGAGATCCTCGGCAACGGGCTCAGAGAGGCTTTTTTCAATGAATTGCGAACGAAGCAAAAGACAGCCTACATCGCGCAAGCAGAACCCGCCGAAATTGAAGAAAGGCTATTCCATCTCTTTATGGTCCAGTCGAACTCGCACCATCCTGAAGACCTCCTCTACCGGTTCGAACTATTCTTGGAAGAATTTTTAGAGGCAAAGAGCATTTCGCTCGAGAGATTTGAAAATTTGAAAGCGACTTCGATCGATTCCCTAGAGACGCGCTTCCGCAATCTTAAACACAAAGCGCTCCTTTGGAATCTATTGGCGTTTGAGAAAAGGGCTGATTTCAACTATATCGAAAAACGGATCGCCGCACTAAAAAATTTAAGCTATGAACAATTTTTGGAATATGCGAAAGAGACGCTCCATCGCGGCAATTTGCGGCGACTAGCAGTCCTCTTCGAAGGAAAACTCCCCTCTTTCTCTTACCAAGCAGTCGAGCCAAATCGACTCTTGGAGGTAGGCCGTTATGTGGCCAAACCTCCAAGTCTTTCGAAAGGGGTCTAGCCAACTCTAGAGTAGACAGCTGTGGTAGCGTGTCTTGCAGCGATCAGATAGTCAGCTGCGGAAATCTCAAAAGTCCTCTTGTCGTCGATCCGCCAGAATTTTCCGTTTTGCGCGATGTAAGAGACATAGTGCCCTCCGTTAGCGCCGCCAGAATAACGAATAAATCCCTGAAGCTGCAACACGCTCGTGTGGCCCGATGTATCTTTTATCTGGTGATAAAGCGGCATATCTACTTCCGTTCTATTTACATGCGCCCCTTCTAGACGGGTAAATCGATAGACAAAGACAATCGGGCCCTTTGCAAAATGAAGAGAGGTTTTGTAGGTTCTTTGATCATTGATTTGATCAACATGCGTACCGATCATCATACTGGACAAGCTAGGGGAAAGGTCCTCTCGATTAAAATTCAAGTCCAAGGAAGGGAATATGTAATGAGTGGCTTTGTTTGCCGAATAGGGCCGTTGCTTTATTTCGCCCGTTGCAAGAGTCGTCCCCTGTGCGATAATTTTCGCGCCGAATTTACGACCGTTGATTTTTCCATCTGCGGCAATCTCTATGAGATTATGGAGCGCACTGGCCAAGTCATTCGCATCCTGTTGCCCTTCAGCGCCTTCTAAAATTTCTCTCATACGTACGATATTTCTCGGCTGAAGGCTCAATAGGTCTTCCACTTCTTCTCGTTGATCCGGCGCTATTTCCTTCAATAGTTGGATATTTTCCGGCGTCGCTTTTTTTCGTTGGGCTACCTGATATTCGTCTAATAC
>CAZFWE010000227.1:0-3037 GCA_964522685.1 uncultured bacterium
AAAGATCCGCCGCACTGGCTTCTCTATACTCTGGAATAGAACTCCATAGCTCGGTGTATTTTTTCTTTTCTCTTAAGTATACATCGTCTGTTTCTATCATTTTATTCAGAGTTGTCTCCGAAAAGGGTTGGCACCCATTTCTGAAGAGTCTTACTCGGATTAAAGGCATCTTTGATATATTGCTCGATGCCGGCGCCTTGGAAAATCGCGTTAATCAATTCTTTGGTTGGAAACCCCGTTTTGCTGCTGACCTCATTAAATTCAAGTCGGTCGATATGTTTGGAGGGAGGCGCTTTTACGAACTGTCCTCCTTGAATTTCTACGTTCAGGTTAGAGAGGATCAGCCGATGGACAGTCACTTCGTGTTCACCGCCATTGCCCTTTTGATCTTCTGGCTCCAACGGCATCCCCGCCGCGATCACCGTCCAGTTGTTGGTTCCTCCCATGGGACTCGTCAGAATAATGCTGAGATAGATATCATCGATTTCGATTTCATCGATTTCAGAAGGATTTCCGAAGAGCTGGCGAAACCGATAATCGATCGTTGTTTTTTCCGCTCTGAGAGCATCTCTCAGCTTGAATCCCGGAGGGTTTTTGATTTTGAAGTCGAGGATCTTCGATTGCGATGGCCGTATGCTGACCGAAGCCATCGAAACGGGAACTCCCATTTTGTTGGTGAGATACCACGACATAATCGGAGCTTTGATCAACCAGACGAAGATCACCCCCCCGAAGATGAGAAGAAGGATCATTTTCCAACTTAAACTTTTCCAGTTCATCGATTCTCCCTTTGGTGAAGACCCCTCTTGAGTTTGGACAAACTCCAGCTCCCTTATTTTTTAAATTACCCTAAATCGCCAATTTGTTAGAATGTCAAAAAAAGGTGATCCCAATGAAGTCTATTCTGCTTTTCTTAGTTCCTGTTCTTCTTTTTGCGACTCCTGCGCAAGTGATTCTGATCCGACATGCGGAAAAACCCGATGACGGAGATAACCTGTCTTTAAAAGGACGGGAGAGATCCATGGCATTGGTTCCATTTTTTTACGGCACCCCCAAGGTGCTTTTCTACGGACTTCCTTCTGCAATTTATGCGGCCCCGTTGGCCCGCACTCTTCAGACAGTCAAGCCACTTGCGGACAATATGAAGATTTCCATCGTCGATAAATTCTCAAAATCTCAAGTCCAACCACTAGTCAACGAGATTCTTAACAATCCCGATTACGAGGGAAAATTGGTCTTAATTTGCTGGTCTCATGGAGATATGCCACAAATCGCTTCTCTTTTCGGCGCAAAAAAATTACCGAAAGCTTGGCCTGGACATGCGTATGATAGGCTATGGATTTTGACTTTCGATGAGGAAGGAAATGTCGACTTCAAAGATCTTCCACAAAAGCTGCTTTACGGCGATTCCCCAAAATAAGGCAACACGAACGATAGAAATTCCCGGTCATCGACATAAGTGCGGCAGAGAATATCTGACCGTTTATCGCTTCCCTTTGTCATAAAACTCATGAGTTGCTTGAGCTTATTGACTTTGGTCTTCACCGGCATATCATTGGGGCAATGTCCCAAGAACACGCCGAGATATTGACCAAGCTTAGTGCGTCGATATTCCGATTTATCGAAATGCGCTTTAATTTCGCGAAAGATCCATGGGTTGGAGATTGCACCGCGGCCGATCATCACCCCATCGCATCTTGTCTGCTCCCGCATCCGTAAAAGATCCTCTACGTTCAAAATATCGCCATTGCCGATGACGGGGATCTTCAATAGCTGTTTTGCCTCAGCGATCAGCTCCCAGCGCGCGGGAGGACCGTAGCCATCCTCTTTTGTCCGCGGATGAAGCGTCAAAAAAGAGATCCCAGCTTCTTGTGCCGCCAGAATATTTTCCCGAAATAACGAGGTATCGGAAAACCCGGCGCGAAGTTTTGCCGTCACAGGGATGGAAACTGCATCGACCATCGATTGTGCGATTTTATGAAGCAGCTCGGGCGTTTTGAGCAAGCTCGACCCTGCCCCTTTCCCGGTCACAGTGTTCGAGGGACAGCCGCAGTTCAAATCAACACGAGGAGCTCCTTTTGCGGCGAGGCCAACGGTAATTTCGGCCATGAGTTCAGGGACTGATCCCATGATCTGGGCTGCCTGTGGAATGGGAGCAGTGTCACTTGGATTGTACTGTTTCAAAAGACTGGGAATATGTGCGTTCATAGGAACGCGGATGAATTCGGTGCAAGCCCAATCAAAACCGCCGATCGAGGCCATCGCTTTCCGAAATGCCAAATCGCCAACACCTTCCATCGGGGCCAAGAAGAGGGGCGGACAAGTAAAATTTTCTTTTTGCATACTGCGAATGATGATGTATTTTATGAGAAGAAAGAGTATAATTAAAGAACGATGAAAGCAAGCACAACTAAGCTCTACAGCTGGGCCACCCAAAAGGCAAACTCCAGCCGGTCCCCTCTATGGATTGGGCTATTGTTCTTTTTAGAATTAGTTCTTTTCATTCCCCTCGACACGATTCTCATTTTTTTCTGCCTTCAAAATCCAAAAAAAACTTTTGTATATATTTTGATTGCAGCAACTGCTTCTATGATTTCAGCTTCGATCGGATACCTTCTCGGCCATTTCCTTTGGGACATCATCGGTTCTTACATCGTGCCAGCGTTTATTTCTACATCGATGTTCGATAAAATGTCCAACCACTTTCAACTCTATGAAAACTGGACTGTCTTTTTCGGATCGCTTCTCCCCTTCCCGCTGAAAGCCCTCAGCCTCACGGCAGGGGTCTTTCATCTGGGTCTAGCCCCATTTCTTAGCTATCTATTCATAGCTAGGCTCCTCCGCTTCTCCATTGTCGGCAGCGCGATGCTGATTTGGGGAGATCAATTAAAGAATTTTATCGAACGACACTTTCGATGGATCATCCTTTTGCTCGGCACGAAAATCGCACTTGTCGGCGGATTCATCTGGATCCTTGCTCAATAAGAGGGTGTTCGATAAATAAATTTTGATCGATTTTTCGGTTCTTTTGAGCCTA
>CAZFWE010000228.1:0-3037 GCA_964522685.1 uncultured bacterium
TTAGCGAATAGCGAGAAGTTTCTTCCGCACTTGTACGGGATATAAGATGGACGACGGAAAAGCCGAGTCCTATCCCAGTAAGAGCCCCAATAACAAGGCCAGGAGGTCCAGCCAGCCAAAGCCCGAGAGCGGCGGCCGCGACGGTGGATACCGCGATGATAAGGGCTTTTAAGGGTATAGATGGCACGGCTCCTGAAGCATTCATGGGAGCTGGTGGCCAATTTCTAGAAATTTCCATTTTCTCTTAGGATAGGAATTATACTTCAGGTCAAGAATTTCGGAAAGTTACAGTTATTTTTTTGCCCCACTCCGGAAAGGGTAGCTCTTATTGGTGGGCTACGCCGAAGCAATTTTGATAAAATTGGGGCTTATAAAACATCTTCTAAAATACGGCAATCGCTGCGAGCGAATAGGAGAACTCGTCCCGCACGCGCCTTTCAAAGTTGAGATGAAACCGGCCAGTCAACGAGATGGTAGCTCCATAAAAATAGCCGATTCGGTCTTTATTTTCGTAATAGAGCGGTGGGACATCGGCACCAGAGTGAATGTTGAGCTTGGAGCGGAGATAAGTGACGCCTCCATATGGCGTGAGGATGAAGATGCGCGATGAAAGCCCGAGGCTGACTTGCCATTCTTGGATAGAAAAGGTTTGCTTTTCGGTGTCCATCGGCAGATTCAATCGATTGAGAAATTTAAAGAACGATTTTTGGGAGGTAGGGACGTCGAAATAACTGAAATCAGCTCCTAAGTACGTTTGCCACCAGCGGATGAGAATCACTTTCGCTCCCGCAGCCCAGGAAAATGTGTACGTGCTTTGAAAATCGGTGAGGATCGTTTCAAAGTCTTTATAAGTGGGCGTCCGGTCCCATTTGGCGTGCTCTTTACTGCCGCCCGCAGCGCCGAAAATTTCAAGTCGTTCCACAAAGATCGCAGACAGAGTCGCCATCTGGGAATGAAGGGCGAAATCATGGAAGCTCTGGCTGGCATCAGTGCTTTCAGAAACAGCTGTGTATTGCTTATTTGAAGTATAGTCGGCTAGATAGCCAGAGGTGAATTTAAAATAGGGGCTGTGGCCGGAGAAAAATCCCATGTTCATGATGCCGGGTGAGGCCGGGTTGCCGACGTATGCACCGAAAACAGGAAAAATGTAAAAAAGCAAAATTGTCCAACGCATGCGAACAGCAGTATACTGGATCGGGACATTTTGCTATACTGTGCTCACTCAAGTTGTGAGTAATTTTGGTTCTGATGTCCTCAAAAATTATTGTCTTACCAGATTTTGTCATCGATCAGATCGCTGCGGGAGAAGTGCTGGAAAATCCCGCGTCCGCGGTGAAAGAACTCGTGGAAAATTCTTTGGATGCGGGTGCTCGCGAAATCCGAGTCGAGATCGAAGGGGGCGGGCTTCAGAGGATTTTGATCGAAGACGATGGCTCCGGGATGGCCTCTGTCGATGCTGCGCTTTGTCTGAAGCGGCATGCCACTTCGAAAATTCGTTCCGCGGCGGAATTGGAAAAACTGGCGACGATGGGGTTTCGAGGCGAAGCGCTTGCGGCGCTCGGATCCGTCGCAAAATTGGAACTGAAAACATCCGATGGGAATGAATCGACGCGGATCGTTGCTTCGGGCGGCGAAATTTCTTTGATTGAGGCTTGTGCTAGGAACCGGGGAACATCGATCGAAGCGAGAAATTTGTTTTTCAACGCCCCGGCTAGGCTAAAATTTCAAAAATCGGCAGCATCTTGCGCAGCGGCCATCTTGAAAGTGGTGGAGACTCTTTCTCTCAGCCATTCGGGAATCCATTTCAGCCTGTATTCAAATGGGAAGCTCTCTTTTGAAGCGAAAGCGAAAGAATGGAGCGAACGGGTGGAAGAGGTGCGAGGACCTTTTGCCTATTCGATTGCTTTTTCGGAAGGAGGCATTTCTTTGAATGGGCTTTTGAGCCGGCCCGAAGAAGGGAAGGCGACAAGAGCGGGCCAAACGCTGTTTGTAAATCGGCGACCGATCGCATCTCCTTTCATTGCGAAAGCGGTGAAAGAGGGATTCGGGACGAGAATGGTAGACTCGCTCTTCCCTTCTTTCGTCCTATTTTTAGAAGTGCCCTCTGATCTGGTCGATGTCAATGTCCATCCACAGAAAAAAGAGGTCCGTTTTCGAGAAGAAGGGAAGCTCTTCGCGTTTGTTCGGAAAGCGGTCTCTTCTGTTTTTGAGAGCGAGGCTCCCGAAATCGCTCCTATGCCGTGGGAATTTACTAAAACTCCTCCCACCTCTTTTTTAGATCGCGAGATTGCTCCATCTTTCTGTGGATTTTCAGAAGCACCTTCTTTGCCGTTGAAATTCCTTAGCCGTCCCATCGCCCTATTGGGCAATTATTTGTTGTTGGAGCAGGGAGGCAGCGAGGGGGAGCGCCGAGTCTGGACTCTCGTCGATTTGCCGGGTGCTGAAGCGCGAATTTTACTCGAGGCGATGGAGCAAGAAAAGCCGCTTACGCAGGCGCTGATTTGGCCTCTAGAAATGGAGGCGGACTCTCCGGAGGAAACGGCAGAGCTTTTGCGGCCGCTCGGAATTGAGGGGCGGCCTCTTGGCAAACGATCTCTTGCGATCGATGCTCTTCCCTCGGGAATGAGGGAGTCTTTAGCTTTAGAATTTGTTCGGCAATATAATTCGGATCGAAAATTAGCGGCGAGCGTATCGAGGGTCTGTCGCAGCCGAGGCAAGAAGTTTACGATCGAAGAAGCGGCGATGATTTGGGGCAAGCTCCAAAGCTGCAAAGATCGGGTATACGATCCGCTGGGAAAAAGAATCGTCAGCTCTCTTTCGGAAGAGGAACTGGCAAAGAGGTTTGAAGTATGAAAACTCGCATTGAGATGGTAAAAAAAAATCTGAACACTGATGTCGTCCTGATCGAAAATACCGCCGATCTTCTCTATTTGACAGGCTTGAGTTTATCTCGCGGGGTTTTGGGTGTGATGAAAGAAGAATCGGTCTTGTTCGTCGACGGACGTTATTTTGCAAAGGCAGAGCGCGAAGCAAATTG
>CAZFWE010000229.1:0-2971 GCA_964522685.1 uncultured bacterium
GATAGATCTCAGATCTCTCCACTCTTCCTTCTGTGGCAACCAGTCTATGTCCTCTTCGAAAGAGGTCTAATAGCCCATTCAGTATCTGCGAGATTCTCAAACTTTCCCAAAGCATAACTCCTTTATTTTGAGGGCAAAAAGATATCACGTAAAGATTTTATTGGTCAACAAAAGATAGGCTCAAATTCCTATATTTAAAACGCATAATTAAACTGAAAACTTCCTTCTTGGCCAAAGTAGTGGTTCCCGATTTTGGGAGCGTAGCCAAAAAGGAAACTACAGTCTTTATAAGTCGCGCTAAGCTGGATAGGAAAGGAGTAGATGTTGCGAAGCGAACGATATCCAATTGTTTCAAAAGGAGTCGTTTGATCCACAAATGTCGAGATGAAATTCTCCCGATGGATCGGCTTTTCAGCATACCAGATAAAACCAACAAGGGGCGCTATACATCCCTGATGGAAATAGAAGCTCTTTTGCAATTGGAGAGCCACTTCGCTGACAAAAGTCGTCGCTGTATTTCCTTGCACGGTTAGACCACCACCGTCAGCGCCATGTTCCATCGTATTATTTTGATGAAAGTAGAGATAGTTGAGTTTGAAATAAGGGCAAAAGACAAGGCCATAAAGCTCAAAAATAGCTCCCGCTTTAAATTGACCTACAGCATCGTAGCCTCGCCGAAAAGATTTCGCGGTCTGATTTACCGTTAAATATTGGATCTGACGATCGAGATGGATCGAATCGATGCCGCCCATGGCTAACATCCCCCAGAAAAAACGGTCATTTGTCCACTCCGTATAAAGACTTAAAAACCCGCTGTTGAGAGAGGCTTTTCCTCTGTTATCGGTCCATAGCATGAAGTCGTTATTGTAGGCACCTCCGCATCCAACAAGCCAGCCATCGGTAACCGGATAATCAAATCCCAAGATGAACCCATTGTTATCCGATCGAAAAGTAGGAATTTGGAAATCATAGGGATTTAGCCGAAAGGTGTAGCGATAAGGCTGCGCCCAAATATTAAGAGTTTCATAGCGGCAGAAGATCTTCTTTTCTGGATTGCAACAGCAATAAGAGAGCGAGCTTGCATGAAACATCGAAGCCAAAAAGGTCGTCAGCTCGATGCTTTGCTCATAGAAGGCGCTATATTGGGAAGGCTGGAGGCGGTTAAACGCATTGCCAATTACGCTGACGGGCTGCGAAACAAGGGGCATTAAATAGTTACTTATGAACGTCGAAGTTGGGTTTGTAATGCTGATATTTTTCGAGACAGCCTCCGTGTTGGGGTTGCTGAAGGTAGGAGTGTAGATCAAGATCATGGGAGGGGGTATTAATGTGAGAATAACAGAATTAGGGAGAAACTCCACCTCTAGCTTAAAAGCAGGCTGGTTTCCTATGACATTTAAAAAACTGCCTCCTGGAGCGACCCCTCCATCCGCAGTAATGATGGTATAAGTCGTGTTTGCAGCATAAACTCCAGGAAGAAAAATGACCTTCAAATCCGTTGTTCCTGGGACGACTGTCGCCGTGCCTGTCGCCTGGATCAAATCGCTTTGCCCCGCACCGTTGATTTCTAAGTCATAAACGCCTCCATTGAATGTCAGATTATTGACCGTGAGCGTTCCGATCGATTGCCCGGGTGCAACGGTTCCACTGCTCGTCAGATCGCCTACAGTTCCACTCCCCATGATTGTTGCCCCTGAATTCACCTGAACAGGGCCGCTTAAAACTCCATTTACGATCCACGTTCCACTATTGACTGTCGTAGATCCAGTAAAAAGGGGGCTATTTCCTGCAATCGTCACCGAGCCAAAGCCGTTTTTCGTTAGAGTTCCATTCCCTGTTAAGGTACTGCTATAGGTTCCACTCGTGGCTTGATCAAAGATGAGGCAGCTATTGTTCGCGATATTGCCTTGCATGCTCGATGTCGTTCCTTGAATACAACCTGCGTTGATTGTGGTGCCGCCCAAATAGCTATTATTTCCAGATAAAATAAGAAGCCCCGCATCCTCTTTAATTAAATTACCCGTTCCATTCATATTACCCGAATAGGTGCCTGTAGTTCCTTGATCAAAGACAACCGAGCCGTTATTGAGGATATTTCCTTGCACGCTTGTCGTACTTCCTTGAAGAGTGCCTGCGGAAATGGTCGTGCCACCGGAATAGGTATTCATTCCGGTTAGAATCAGAGTTCCGGCTCCTGCTTTTGTGAACGAACCGCCGCTTCCTTCCCCTAGGCCGCTGTCCGTTATGGGGCCGCTAAAGGTAGTGGTTCCTCCATTGGTCGTGTCGAGATTGCTTCCTCCGAGAAAAATATTTCCCGATCCGCTTAGAGTTCCAATAGTCACAGGCCCTGTTGCTTGGCTAATATCGAAGCTCCCATTGACAACGACACTTCCGGCGCTATTTAATTGGCCCGCGCTGCTTATTGCAAGGGTGCCATCTGAAATCGTCGTTCCTGCCGAGTAGTTGCTCATCCCGCTTAAAGTGAGAATTCCCGTTCCTACTTTTATCAAACTTGCGCCAGAGCCGCCGTCAAGCCCTCCGTCATTGATAGCCCCTGCATACGTCGTAGAGCTACTGCTTCCTACGGTTAACTCTTTTCCGCCTAGATTGACAATTCCACTCGAGACAGTTCCCGCGAGATTATTAATGATAGTAGAAAGGGGAGTGATGCCACTGACATCAAAAATACCATTTACTGTGACATTGGCTTGGGGAACTGATCCATTTCCATTTAAAGCAAGCGTTCCTGATGTCACAGTTAAATCGCCTGTAAAGGTATTCATGTTCGTGAGCATAAGAGTTCCAGTGCCTATTTTTTCTAAACTTCCGCCTGTGCCCCCGGCAATTCCTCCATCTGCCATCACGCCGTCAAATGTTGTATCCATGGAAGAGCCGGTCGCAAGCGTTTTACTACCCAAGTTCACGTTTCCTGATCCAGAAATGCTGGGAACCGTCGCCGTCTCTCCCGAAA
>CAZFWE010000230.1:0-2971 GCA_964522685.1 uncultured bacterium
AGGCTCAAAAGAACCGAAAAATCGATCAAAATTTATTTATCGAACACCCTCTTAATCAGCAAGCAGTTGATTGGCCAAATCTTTGGCTAATTTTCCATCCACCGTACTATTGAGTTGCATGATGCTCTTCATCACTAGTCCTAAATCTTTTTTTGTTTTGGCTCCAGAATCGGCGATAGCCTGCACTACGATTTTTTTGGTTTCTTCTAAAGAAAGAGCTTTCGGTAAAAACTCTTGAACGATTTCTAGTTCTTTTTCTAATTGCTCCATAATTTCAGGGCGGCTAACGGATTGATCTCGGGCTTCTTGAAGATTGCCAAAGTAGGTTTTGAACAGTTTTAGAACTTCTGAGTCGGGAAGATTGCCCCGAGCATCAACGGCTAATATCTTTGATTTAAGCATGCGAAGGGTGTTTAGCCGAAGCTGGTCTTTGCTTCGCATCGCTTCTTTAATTCCAAAGTTAATTTTTTCAATAAGGGTCATAATATACCTGTTCAATCCTCGGGCTTCATCAGCGGGAAGAAAAGGACGTCGCGGATCGATTCAGCACTTGTGAAGAGCATGACGAGTCGGTCGATACCTATGCCGACACCACCCGTTGGAGGCATCCCTTGGCAGATCGCTTCGATGAACTCTTCATCAAGGGGGCTCGCTTCGAGATCGCCTGATTCTTTCTTTTCGGCCTGTTCCAGGAGAAGTTTGCGTTGCAATTCTGGATCATTCAGCTCGGTGTAGGAGTTGCACATTTCGCGCCCGAGTATGAAGCTCTCGAACCTCTCCACGAAGCGCTCTTTGCGAAGGATTGGATCTCGGTGCAGTTTGCGAAGGGGCGTCGTTTCAATCGGATGGTCGATGATGTGATGGGGTTGAATCAGGTGCTTTTCGGCAAATTCCTCAAACATTATTGCTATGAGCGCGCCTCGCGGAGCGTGATGAATCCCTTTTGGGTCGATGTGCGTTTCTTTAAGCAACGTGGCTTTCATATCGGCATCGCTCATTTTGTCGACGTCGTGGCCGCCGTAGACTTTAATCGCTTCTTTCATCGATATGCGCTTCCAAGGACTCTTTAAATCGATCACTGTGGCCGTGCTTTCTTCCAGGGGGGTAATGCGCACTTTTGTATCGCCGAATAGCGCAATTGCAACCGCTTCGAAGAGCCCTTCGGTAAAGTCCATCATATCGTGGTAATCCCAGCCGGCAGCATAAGCCTCGAGCATGGTAAATTCTGGATTATGGGTCCGGTCGATCCCTTCATTGCGGAATACTTTTCCGATCTCATAGATCTTTTGCATGCCGCCGACGATTAATTTCTTCAGCGGGATCTCCAGGGAAATGCGGAGGAACATGTCTTGTTTTAGCGCATTCAAATGGGTCGTGAACGGTTGGGCCGCCGCTCCTCCGTAGACGTTTTGTAGAATAGGTGTTTCGACTTCTTCGAAGCCGGTTTCTTCTAAGTAATTGCGGATCGTCAAAAGGATGCGGGAACGGTGCCTGAATTTTTCAAGCGACTCGGGATGGGTGATCAAATCAAGCCAACGCTTCCGGTAGCGGACGCCTTTGTCGGCAAGGCCGCTGTGTTTATCGGGCAGGGGGAGGAGCGATTTGGCGAGGAGTGTGACGGTTTTGGCAAATACGGTCAGTTCGCCCTTTTGCGTCTTGAAGAGGTGCCCCTCAACGCCGACGATATCGCCCAGGTCTAGTTTTTTCTCGATGAACTTGATGTGGCTCAGCTCCTCTATCGGATGGAATCCGTGTACGACGGTTTGATCGCGGTTGAACATGATCTGGATTCGCCCTGTTTCGTCTTGAAGATGGCCGAAGGCGTTTTTCCCCATTGCGCGAAAGAGGACGAGCCTACCGGAGACGTAGATGTGCTGCGTGGAGCCTGCAGCGGCATCTTCGCTGTGGCCGATTTCTTTGCCGTCGGCATCGAGAGTTAACTGCATGGCGCGCGTTGTATGGACGTATTTGGGAGGATATGGATCGACTCCAAGAGCTCGGATCTCGGCTAGCTTGCGGCTGCGGTTTTGGAACTCTTCGTGGTTATGGTATTCGGGGACTGGAAATGGCATAGAGAATCTTTGTAAAATTGATGCTCTTAGATTACTATACTGCGCGTAGTTCCGTCTAGAGAATTTCGATGGCTTGGATATTGTCTTTTCGATCGAAGGTGACTTTGACGTTGTAAAAAACGTCTTTTGCATAGGAAATTTCTATCGGCGTCGCAGCCAATTCCCAGAAAAAAGCGGTGCTGATATCGAGAAGACCGTTGATGAGCGCACGGCTGATTGAACCTTTTTCGCGAGAGACTTTGAAGATATCAATCCGTTTTTTTTCGAATTGTTCCGATGAAATGAGAGAAGCTCCACAGGCGATGAGATCATCGCGGGTAGTCGCTTTCTGGATCGTTTCAATGCTGGTTCCTTTAGAATCGGCAGCCATCATCACCGAGCAGGAAGTTAGGATCGGGAGAAGAAAAAGGAGTTTTTTTAGCATAAGTTGAGAGGCCCTATTATAGCAGAATAGAAATATTTTCCGCTATACCGGCCCCCTCAAAAAAATATTAGTTAAGTTCCAGCTTAGAGAGAATTGCCTCATCTTCAATGCATTTTTCTGGAAATACTTTTTAAAGTGCAGGGGCATTTTCTGACTGAATGGTGTGGAATTCAGTCGCCGTAAGTCGGATCGATGTCAATTTTGCGAAGGTTGGAATGAGCTCTTGATAATTGCTTTCCCAGTCTTTGTGAAATTTTTTCGCAAATTTTGAGGGGAGCATTTCTGAACCTTTGCGGATTGGAATTTTAAATACATCCGAATTTTTCATGAACACTGCATTTTCAGCGCTATTTTTTACGAAGACTGCATCTTTGAGAAGATCGGGAAACGCTTCGTAAAAAGGAGCAGCCTTTTGCAGATGGCTCTTCAACAAGGCAAACTGGATCTCTCTCAATTGGCCGCTGACGGGTCTTTT
>CAZFWE010000231.1:0-627 GCA_964522685.1 uncultured bacterium
AGCGCTTTGTCAATGCTTGATTGACAGAAGCCGGCAGCTCTTCCGAATAGGGGTTTAGATTAGCATAAGTCTCAGAATTTAAATCAGTATTTTTATATTGCCAAGCAGATGGTAGTACATCGATATCTAATTCTGTGATATTTACTTTAAGGCCTAATTCTACGAAAGAGACAATTGTATCCTTGATCTCCTGAATGGGGGGCCACTCAAGAGTGTTGTGCCCTTGTAAACCAATCGCTGTAATTGGAATGCCATTTGCTTGAAGTTTACGGACCAAAGCAATAGCTCCAGCACGTTTTGATTCACATTCAAGGCCATAATCATTGTAGTATAATTTGGCATCTGGATCAGCTTCATGAGCAAACTGAAATGCTTTTATCACATAATCTTCTCCAATGATCTTCATCCAAGGAGAGTCAACCATTGCACCATCGCTATTCACCGCTTCATTGACCACATCCCAGCCATGGATTTTTCCTCTATATCGGCCTACTACAGTATGAATATGACTACGCATTCTTTCGAGCAATGGCTCGCGATCAATTGTATTCCCCTTGTCATCTTCAAAAACCCACGAAGGCGTTTGCTGATGCCAAATCAACGTATGCCCAATGATAACCATTTTAT
>CAZFWE010000231.1:637-2935 GCA_964522685.1 uncultured bacterium
TAGAATTCACCTGGTAGGTTTAAAGATTTTTACGATAACCATTTTATTTTTTTCGCCAAATTTGACAAATTGATCAGATGATTCAAAAACATATTCATTAGGTGATGGATGTACGAATTCCCATTTTAAAATATTTTCGGGAGTTATGCTATTAAACTGAGTCTTTATAATATCGACATCCTGGAGATCATTTTCGTAGAATTGATCTTCATTCAATGCTACGCCTATCAAAAAGTTATCCTTAAAGACTTCTTTAAATGTTGAAGGTGACCCGAAAGCTATGCTTAAAATGCTGCAGAAAAATATCCCCAAAACCATTGTCAATTTTGATGTCATAAAAAAGCCCTTTTGAAGGGAAAACAATATTAGACCTCTTTCTTTGAACAAGAAAGAAATCTTTTTAGCCTTGACACGGAGAAAGAGCACATTCCATAAACGTCGTGAAAACATTCGCGAATGTGATTAGAAAGACCAGTGCGAAAGCCAGTTTATCCCAGCGATTCCAGACAGAATACACAGGTTTATCGTTCGTGAAGACAAAAATCATCAAAAGAACTGCGATAGCCAATATCGAGCTGATGAAAGAGATGAAAGCCCAAGCATAGAGATCATAGCCAAAAATCGATTCGCCAAACGTGGGAAATTCAGGGCATACACGAAGGCCGATTTGACGAAGCGATACGCTGAAGCCAAAAATAGAGGCCAGAAGCGCCAATCCATAATGCTCCCCTTTCACTCCGAAGCGTAAATTCAAAAGAATTCCCATTGCAACTCCGATCATTCCGAGCCGTTGCAGAAGGCAAAGAGAACAAGGCTCTTCACTCTTGATCAACTGGTAGCAATACGCTCCAACCAACACACCGCATAGGGCGAAAATCAAGAGCCGATTTAGAAGTCTTTGCAGCGTGGCCATTTCTTGTCTCCTATAGGCGAGTCTTCAATAAATCGGTCGCATGATGCAGCAACATCAATAAACAAAAAATGAGATTGATAATGGCTAAACCAAAAGCTGTCCGTCTTTGATGAAATAAAAGAAAAAGCAATCCAATTAGAAATATTAAAAACAGCCCGACCATCATAGGAGTTTTCCTCTCTCTAATTTTCTGTTTAATGGTGAAAGTCTATTATTTTCAAGGAAATCAGTAAAAGCGGTAGACCGTATACAAAAATAGCTGGATATGCCAAGCTTTGGGAGCATCTCCTTAAAGGATTTTAGTGCACTTCGGCAGATGGCGTTCTTTTTTCTGGCCAGTTTACCGTTGGGAGTTGAAGAAATTCCTCCCGATGTTTTTTATGTTTTTTCTGATCGCGTTCAATTATAACGCATTAAGATCTTACAAAGACACGGTTGTAATCACCGCGAAACATTCGGGCGCCGAAACAATCCCATTCATCAAAATGTGGGCGGTGCTTCCGAGCGCCATCCTTTTCACCCTCCTCTTTACGCACTTGGCCAACCGCTTTTCTCGGGAAAAAGTCTTCTACATCATGATGTCGATCTTTCTTTCGATGTTTTTTTTCTTTGCGTTCGTCCTCTATCCTTACCGCGATGTGCTCCATCCACATGGACTAGCGGATCGCCTCCAAGCTATTTTACCGGCGGGCTTCAAAGGGTTTATCGCCATTTTCCGTAACTGGACCTTCACTCTTTTTTATTGCATCTGCGAACTATGGAGCACGGCGATCATGTCAGTCCTCTTTTGGGGTTTTGCCAACGAAGTAACGAATATCCATGAGGCAAAACGCTATTACGGTATCCTAACCACTGGAGGGAATATCGCGGCGATTCTCGCCGGGAAAATGGCGATTTACTACTCAGGCAACGTCTTTTTGCCATGGCTTCCTTACGGAAAAACCGCCTGGGACCAGTCGATTTTCTTCCTTACTTGCTCAGTGATCGGCGCAGGACTTCTCACGATCGCCTTGTTCCGGTGGCTGAACGTGCAAGTGCTCACTCCCTCTCTAAGAGTGCAGCCAATCCATGAGAAACCGCAGAAGATCAAACTATCAATCCGAGAAAATTTCGCCTATCTCGCCAGATCCAAATATCTCATCTGCATCGCTCTCATCGTGATGGCCTATAACCTCGCGATTAATCTTGTCGAAGTTGTCTGGAAAAATCAAATGAAAGAACTCTACCCTTCTCCAAGCGATTACAATACCTACATGGGGCAAGTGATGATTGCTATGGCCATCATCGCCAGTGTGCTCGGTCTTTTTACCACAAGCAATATCATCCGGCGTTATTCTTGGACTTCTTGCGCCATGATTACCGCTATTATCGTCGGTCTTACAGGC
>CAZFWE010000232.1:0-2931 GCA_964522685.1 uncultured bacterium
CACTGCGCTCGCTCTTGATTGGGACGGAGTCCTCTTCACTCCGAGAACGGTCGATCCCTTCAACGACAAGGCGCTCAGAGCCTCTAAAGGCGCTCTTTTCTCCCTTCCTTTTTCCTATGAAGAACCCGAACTTCCACCCCAAGTCTATCTCGCTGATCTCGAGGGAATCCCTCTTTCTAGAGCTCTCATCAAACCTCCCTTTGCCCTTATTTTGAGCAATGAAGGCTCAGGCCCTAGCGAATGGGCAAAAAAAATTGGCGAGAAAATTTGCATCCCCATGCACAACGGAGTAGACTCGTTGAATGTCGCATCTTCGGGTTCAGTTTTTCTCTACACAATGGGCCTTTCATGAGCGATCAATTTGATTATGAAGAAAATTATTTCCAGGACAAAGACCGGAAAGAGGCCCGCAAAGAGCGGAAGCGGCGATCCGACGCTGACCGCTCCAAATTCAAAAAGACCGACCAAAAAAAAGAGACAAACGAGCAAATCGATGAATCTTTGCATCGCGGCCGCGTCCTGGCTATCTCTGGAGAAGGCGCTTGGGTCGAATCGGAGGGAGTGCAATATCTTTGCCTCTTAAAAGGGATCTTAAAAAAAGAGAAAAAGCTCGCTAAAAATCTCATCACCGTCGGCGATTATGTCCGCTTTGAAGCCACTTCCGATAAAGAGGGCTCGATCGCTCATATCGAGGAACGCTTTTCAACTCTTTCCCGCACCGACATCAGCGGCAAGAAAGAGCAACTTATCGCCGCCAATATCGACCAAGTGTTCATCATCGTCTCGGTTGTCGAGCCTCCCTTGAAACCCGCCCTCATCGACCGTTACCTGATTGCCGCTGCAAAAGGCAATCTCCATCCGATCATCGTCATCAACAAATCAGACCTACTCTCCGACAACACAGAAGAATCAGACCGCTACAAAGAATTCCTCGCTGCTTATGAGCCTCTTGGATTCCCGATCTTGAGCATGAGTTCGAAAACCGGCGCTGGCATCGAAGCCATGCGTTCTCTCATGAAAGACAAGACATCGGTCATCTCCGGTCAGTCTGGCGTCGGGAAATCTTCTCTTTTGAACGCTGCTTACCAACTCAAACTTAAGATCGGCGACCTCTCTATCAAAACGGTTAAAGGCTCCCACACCACCACCGTAGCAATTCTCATCCCTCTTCCCAACGGCGGCTATTGCATCGACACCCCTGGGATCCGAAGTTTCGGCCTGTGGCGCCTTTCTAGAGAAGAAGTCGACACCCATTTTACCGACATTGCAGATTTAAGCGTAAAATGCCATTTTACCGATTGCATGCATGTCAATGAACCCAAGTGCGCTGTGCTGAAAGCTCTGCACAACGGAGATCTGCCTCTTATGCGCTATGAATCGTATTCCACTCTTCTCGAAGAAGCTCTCGGGGGAATCGACAACCGGACAAAACGAAAAATGGGGGATGATTTCGATGGATAAAATCGCCAAGTGCCATGCTCTGGAAATCCTCGACTCGCGCGGGAACCCAACACTTAAGACCACCGTCTGGACCGACTCAGGCCACTCTGGGACCTTCTCCGTCCCTTCTGGGGCATCGACGGGCTCTCATGAGGCGCTGGAACTTCGCGATAACAATCCTCGCCGCTATCACGGCAAAGGCGTCTTGAAAGCCATCGCGAACGTCAACGGCCCCTTGAATGAGGGCATTTCTGGCAAATCGATCTTCGATCAAGAAGGAATCGACATGGCGATGATGCGCCTCGACGGCTCAACCTCCAAACAAAATCTCGGCGCCAACGCCATCCTCGGCCTTTCGATGGCAACCGTCAAAGCTGCAGCCGCGACTAAGCGAATGCCCCTCTACAAATACCTCGGAGGCCAAGAGGCTCGGCTACTTCCCTGCCCAATGATGAACATCCTCAACGGGGGCGCCCACGCCAATAACGGCCTCGACTTCCAAGAGTTCATGATCCGCCCCATCGGAGCTCCCACGTTCCGCGAAGCGATCCGCTACGGCGCTGAAGTTTTCCATTCCCTTAAATCAATCCTCATGAAAAGGCGCTTTTCCTCCTCCGTCGGCGATGAAGGCGGATTTACCCCAAACCTCTCCTCCAACGAAGAAGCGATTGAACTGATTCTCCAAGCTATCGAACACGCCGGCTACAGGCCGGGCCACGACATCTTCATCGCCCTTGATTTGGCCGCCTCCGAACTCTTTGAAAAAGGGGAGTACATTGAAAAGAAAAAAACGCCTCCGAAAATCCGTTCGCCGAAAGAGCAGATCGACTACCTCGCGCAGCTTGCAGAAACCTATCCGATCGACTCCATCGAAGATGGTCTAGATCAGAACGATTGGGAATATTGGCGCCTCATGACCGAAGAGATCGGGGGCCGGCTTCAAATCGTCGGCGACGACATCTTCGTCACCTCAATCCCATTTCTGCAGCGAGGCATCGACCAAGGCGTCGCCAACGCTATCCTCATCAAGCCGAACCAAATCGGAACTCTCACTGAAACCATCGCTGCGATTCACCTAGCCCAAAAAAGCGGTTATAAAACCATCATCTCCCATCGGAGCGGGGAAACGGAAGACACCACCATTGCCGATCTGGCCGTCGCCTATAACCTCGGGCAAATCAAAACCGGCTCCTTAAGCCGCTCAGAACGAACGGCTAAATACAACCGGCTCCTCGAAATCGAAGATGAGCTCGGCGCTAAGGCTCTATTTCATCCCAAGAACTCATCGAGGCAATAAAAATAATTCCTTTAAATTAATTCGAGCAAAGATCAAACTGATGTCCAGAAAAAAATCGGCGCCTTGATCGCTGAAGAAAACTAAACTTTTTAATAAGTGACAACAGGAGAAAAACTATGATTTCTAATGCAATAGAAGCCTTCGCAGGCTATTCTGTAGCCACAAAGGAAGCCGCCGACGATTTCCGCAAAGAG
>CAZFWE010000233.1:0-2904 GCA_964522685.1 uncultured bacterium
CCAGATCAGGTTGGATTTTTCTTTTAGATTTGTTTGAGGAACCTGCCAATCGATATTTCTGCCTCCGCTTTCGAGATCGAATCTCAATTTAGTTCCCTTTGGCAGCAGGCTGGCGGTGGTGTAGGTGAATTTCCAGGTGCCAGAGTCTCCGGCAAATGCATGATTGGGTTCACAAACGCAAATTGAACGACGCATCAAAATCCTCTATAGTGAAAGGCTTCAGTATAAAGCATCGGGGATAAAGAGCCAATTGCAAAACTGTAATAGCAGCGAAAAATCGCTTTTTGGGGTTACCTTGTGAGACTTCCAGCTCTTCGTCGATGGCTTCGTCTGGGTTCACTGCTCTGAACTGCGAAGATCTACAGGCCTTCTTGTGTTTCTCTTAGCCGTTCTTGGCAGGTCGTCGTTAGGGCGAATTATCTGGTTTTCGTTTGAATTTTCAATAGTGATACGGCATAATTTTTTTCATAAAGCTTTCATTTTAATAACAGTGTGCATAAAATTTCCATTTTTGAGACCTTTAAGTAGGTAATCAAATGAAGGCAAACTTTAATTCCTTCCCCAGTTTTCCTTTTAAAATCCAGTTAACCTCCAATCTTTCTTTAAAAGGAGATAGGACTTCCAGCGATAAAAATTCGGTTCTTCTTTTGCATGGAGCAGGAACTTCAAATCGTCATTTATTCGACTCCTTGCGTCAATTTCTATGGGAGCACGATATTTCTTCCGTTGCTTTTGATTTTTTAGGACATGGAGAAAGTGAAGGAGTTCTTCAAGATTCAAGCTTGGAGGAGCGGTTCCTTCATTCCTGCCAAGTCATTGAGACACTGAATTTAGCTCAACCTCTGACTATCGTAGGCTCAAGTATGAGCGGGTACACCGCGATAAAATTACTAGAGAAATACCAAATCGAAAACCTCATTTTGTTCGTTCCGGCTGTCTATCACGTAGGTGCTTTCCACATGCGATTTAATCAAGGGTTTTCTGAGATTATTCGACAGCAAAAAAGTTGGAGGTATTCGGATGCATGGGAAATTTTAGAATCATTTAAGGGTAATTTATTGATTTGCTTTGCAGAGAAAGATGATGTAATTCCGAAAGAAATTATTGATATGCTTTACGCATCTGCACGGAATGCAAAATATCGCACCCTATATCTTGTTCAAGATAGTCCTCATAAAGTGCAGGTATTTCTCGATCAAAACATTGAAGCTAGAGAGAAAATTTTTAAATTGATCATACAGTTGCTTACTTTGGATAGAAGTAGGCGAGATCATTGTCAATAGAGTCTTATCAAAAATAAAATCGAGGTTCCAAAAAATCATGCGAAACTCTTTACTAGGATTTTTCTAATGATGCCGATCTTGGAGGAGGAGACTTTGCCTTTGTCGAGGGGTCAAATGCCATCCTTGTTTTGGGGTTCATGCAGAATCTAAATATCGAGAAGATGCACATTCTCAATGTCAATAACGCTGATGGCGCCATGATTTACGAGCCTTTTTGGGAATAGCTTAATTTTCATCAGAGGCTGGCTCGTAAACGGGCCTTGCAGTAAAGCCGACTTCTCGGATCGCAAAAATAACATTTGCGATTTTATCCCATGGCGCCTGCCTGTCAATGTGAAGAAGTACTTCGGTGAACTTTTTCTCGCTAGGCAAGGCACCTAAGGTATATTGGCGAGAAAGCTCCTCTTGAATCGCTTTCGAGTTTTCCATCGGATACTCTTGAAATTCGGTCAGCCACTTATATTTTCCTTCAGCTGTAATGCTGAGATGGACTGGATGACGCTCTGCTTCCACACGAGCTCTCTCTTTGACGTTGACTTCCGATTTCAATTCCACAAGCTCGACTTGCGTATCGAAGAGGACGGAGCGAGAGACCGCGAGCGTAGCAAAAAGCGCCAGCATGAGGAACAGAAAATCGATCATGGGCGCGAAATTGAAACTGTGGCCTGTCTTTAATTCATCATGAGAAAACATATTATTCCCTCGAATCGATCATGGTCGAAAGGACGAGCGCTTCATTCTCTACTTCTGCGAGTATTTTGACGATCCGGTATTTGAGCGTCGTATAAAAAATCATTGCAATAATGGCGACAATCAGTCCTGCGACAGTGGTTCCTACTGCAATACCTAGGCCGTCAAAGAGGGCGTTGATGCTTTCTGTAGAGCGGTTGATATCGTAAAAAGCGTAGAACATGCCGATTACAGTACCAAGAAGACCAAGCATAGGGGCTATAATGACGATATCATTCAATAGAGAAAGGCGCTGCCAAAAGGAGGTTGCTGCCCGCTTTCCTTCTGATTTCATCGAGTCGATCATCACTTGGGCTCCGAGTTTTCGGGTGGAAAGGCCCGCCGAGACAATCATGCTGAGCAATTTCGGCTGAGCCTGGCATAGAGCTTCGGCTTCGATAAACTGGCCGTTTCTTAGTTGGATTTTCAATTCCTGAAGGAACTCTTCGGGAAGGATATCTTTGGATCGGACGGTGGTTAAGCTATAGAGCCAAATGACCATGGACGCGACTGAAAGCAGCGATAAAATCGAATAGATGATGGGGGCTGATGTAAAGACTTTTTTCAAATCGACGAGTTGCGTGGATTGAGATTGCGAGGTCGAAGTCTTCGAAAATGCATCATTTTTAGGGGACTCTGCGATTGCCAGAGTAGCGAAAATGACGAGAAAAAAAAGGATCCATCGCTTCATAAAAACACTCCTGCTGAAGCAAACATAACAATCGTTATTGAATCATGCAAGAGGGAAAAGTATAATCGATATCCTGATGAGCTTGAAAGTAAAAAAAGATTTACGCATCCCATTCACATGGGAAGAAAGACGCCCTGTTTTACTGGAACGTTTTTTTTATCTTCCGAAACAATTCGACCACGAAGATAGGTGGCTCAATTT
>CAZFWE010000234.1:0-2896 GCA_964522685.1 uncultured bacterium
GCCAGCTTATCTTTAGCCGCTGGGTGCTTGTGATGACAGAGTTTGAAAGCGAGCTTTATCGCAACCCGAAACAAGATTTGAACGGCCTCTGGTGGCAGCTTGTCGAAAAGTTTCAGAAGATTTCGCCGCCTAAAAACCGGGAAAAAGCCTTCGACTGGGCGTGCAAGTACCACATTGGACTTGCTCCCGTCTATTATTTCTCCTATCTCTTAGGCGAGATGTTCGCCTCGGCGATCCAAGAATCGCTTCTGAAAGAATGCGGCGATCGCCTTCTCTCTTCGAAGAAGGCAGGGGAGTTCTTGCAGAAGAAATTATTCAACCCAGGCAACCGAATGCCATGGAGCGAGCTCGTACGGCATGTGACAGGGAACTCCTTGACCCCAGATGCATGGGTGAAAGAGTTTTGCTAAGAGGCTGAAACTGGATCCGTTAACAGTCTCTAAAGGATGAATTTCGGCACTATAGGGTCATCTTCACCGTCGATGTCATGATCCAATGGAATTATTCGCAAGGGTGGGTCGTAATTGAAAAAATTCTCAGTATTTAAATGGTTCCGATACCATTCTGTTGAGATATAAAAATTGAAATCTTCGACTTTTTCGTATCGATCGCCTGTTTTCTGCCCAGGGTAGCGCAAATCCCCTCGCAAGAGGAAATCTTCTGCAGTTACATCGGATTCATAATTAATATGAATAGTAATAGAAAAAGGTTTTATTCTTCTGCTTGGGTGTGAAAAATTTTCTTGAATTCGACAGGATTCAACTTCCTCTTGTACATAACTCGATCAGCATATATAGTTTTGAGTTTCATTCACGCGAAAGTGGCGAAATTGGCAGACGCACTACCTTGAGGTGGTAACGGGCTCACGCTCGTGAGGGTTCGAGTCCCTCCTTTCGCAAATTTAACGAGTCCTTTCTGGGCATCGGTAGCTCAATGGATAGAGCACTTGGCTTCGGACCAAGGGGTTAGGGGTTCGAGTCCCTTCCGATGCACATTTTGCGACTGGCTCATCTTTTTAAATAAGCAGTGCCCCGGCCTTTGCCCATTTTCTTGATTTTGCGCAGTTTAATCAGCGCATCGAGCCGCCTTCCAGCAGTCGTTCGAGAAAGCCCTAAATTGTTCATTACATCGGAAATGGTAATTTCTGTTGTCAGATCAAATAGAGCTAGGATTGGTTGGAGTTCGTCGACTATTGCATGAGCTTCTTTTTCTACTAGTTCTCTGGGTAAAATGCACTTGACAAAGCCTTCTCCTTCAATAATGGAAGGTAATTTTAATTTTCGTTCTTCGTAAGTTTTGAAGATGGTGATAAATCCTGAACCCATTTTTTCAATATATCCTGCCTCGCGGAACGCTTTGCAAATTGCAGCATTTCTGATAAAGCTGAGTCCTAATTTTAAATTCTCTGAATTGAGCGGGCCAAAAAATGTACCTGGGCTGAAAAATTCAATGCGGTTTTGATAAATTGCAATTTTTGACGGACTTTTTTGGTGATAATTTCTATGGACAATCATATTGAGAAGGACTTCGCGAATCGCTTTTTGCGGAATTTCAAGAGTTTCTTGGCGTCGAGGTCCTTCGATAATGAATGATTTAGAGAGTCGGCCGATAATAAAATCAAAAGCTCTCTCGAACTGGTCAAATAAAGTGCCAGTGCAGTCAATGGATGCAAGAGCCTCTCTCCCTTCAATTCCTTTAAAATGAGAGCAAATGATCATTGCCTCGGTAAAAAAATGTTGAGGTTCTTTGCCAAACAAAAGAATTCCTGCAGTTGATGCATAAATATGAGCGTGTTCTTGAGCAATCAAATAATAAGAACGTAACAAATCTTGGGATGTTTTTGCTTTTTTTTCAGTTTTTCTCGATTGAATGAATTCTTTGATTTTTTCAGGATCCAAATCATTTTCAGTCGTCTCGTAAACAGGCATCATATCATACTGTTTTCCGCGGGCCTGCCATTTGAGCTCTTCAATTAAATCAGCTGTGGCTCGCAAAGTCGTCGATCCTAACCGAATGTATGTGCCTTTTTCCAATCCTTCTGATTTCCTATAATAGGGCTTATTCGTTCCTGAGGAAACTTCTATAACTAGCAATATTTTATCATGGATGGTTTGCGTATAAACAAGCGGTAAAATCGATGGGGTCGAGGCTTCATAAATAGCTTTGCTTAGAGATTCAATTGCAGTTGCAGCGGCTTCAGGAGAAATCCCAATAATTCGGTTATTATCAGCAACCCCAATGACTAATTTCCCTCCATTTTGATTGCAGAATCCAATGGTAGTTTTCACGATTTGATCATTTTGGGGTATTTGCTGCTTGAATTCGAGAGTGGATGATTCGGGATCTGGATATTTCATCATATTTTCCTTTTACTTCATTTTAGCAAGAGTGGGTTAAATGGGTCAATTTTCTTTTTGTGAATTACACCATTTAACCCACTTGAAATGCAAGTGAGTCAATTTATGCCTTTGAACATTAGCCTATTATGAAATTATCGCTCCAATCAATGCATCAGATGCTCTTCGAAAAGAAGCTCGACTTGACGCGAGACTGCTGCATCTTTCGGTAGCAAAGTGAGGGCGCTAAACGATTTTGCTTGAAGAAGAGCATCGAGTGAAGGGGGAAGGTTGGAGATGAACCCTTCTAAGGAGAGAAGTTTTAACCGGAATGCGGCTAGAAGGACGGAACCCTCTTGGAAAAGGGGGAGCTTCCGAAGGCAGGCGAGTGCAAGCGCGAAGGGTTCGTGGCACGGTTTGCCGGGCAGCTGCGTGCGGAGAAGGTCTTGTGCGATCTGGCCGGCAGCCGAGAGGTGCGAATAGTCTTTTTTCAAGATAGATAAATCGTCTAGGAGCGTCGTGTCGCACAAGGGATGGATTTCCCGCTGGTTTTTTTTGTA
>CAZFWE010000235.1:0-2852 GCA_964522685.1 uncultured bacterium
TGAAAGCGGCCAGCATCGTCCGGCTTCATCGGTTATGGGAACTTTATCTGACGCAGCAATTGGGGCTTCAGGCGCAAAGGGTTCATCGCAATGCGGAAGAAATGGAGCACATCCTGACGCCGGAGCTCGAGCAGCGTTTGACGCGCCTGCTTTCCGATCCCAAGCACGATCCTCATCATCAGCCAATTCCTGAAAAAGGAGGGTTATGAATCCCTATTCCGGTTGTGGTTTTTTCGAATTCTTTGGGATTTTATTCCAGCGATTATTGGGACTTATTCCCGGCCACATAGTCGCGGATGAAGTGCAGATGGCTGTTTTAGCGGCCGTTTCCCTCGCGTGCGGTCTGATTGGACCTTTCCTTGTTCTCAAGCGAATGACGATGTTCGCAAATTCGCTGTCCCATACCTCCCTTGTGGGCATTGTTCTCGCCTTTCTCCTGGTCTCTTCGGGGTGGCCATCTCTATTTATCGGCGCTTGCCTGGCCGGTCTTCTGACGGCCGGGTTGACCGCGGCTCTCGTCCGTGTTTTTCGCTTACAGGAAGAAGCGTCCGTGGGACTTGTGTTCACATCTCTTTTTGCGGTCGGCGTGATTCTCGTGACGCTGTTCACGCGCAATTCCCATTTAAGCACGGAAGCCGTCTTGGGAAATTGCGATGCGCTCCAGATCTCCGATCTTATTTTTGCCGGGTCGGTCGCTTGTATCAATCTCACATTCATCGCCCTTTTTTACCGACGGCTTCTCCTCGCTGCATTTGATGAGCCCTACTCGCGCACTCTCGGCCTTTCGGCCAATTCATGGCGAGGTTTGATCTATTTTCTCACAGCTCTGACTTGCGTGAGCTCATTTCGGGCGGTCGGCGTGCTTGTCGTCTTGGCTCTTTTAGTGGGGCCTTATTTGACAGCCCGTCTTTTTTGCCATCAGCTTCATCGCCTTTTGATTTGGACGCCGCTTCTGGGGGTTGTCTCTTGTCTCATTGCCGTAGCTCTTTCTCGCGCTATCTTAAGCGTCGGCTCGATCGCGCTTTCGACCGGGGGGATTCTATCGGTTGTCGTCTCGACCATGTTCCTCCTGGCTATTCTTTTGAAACGGCTGATGCGTCCGAAAGGCTCAATGAATTTCGCTGCTCCCCGCAATCCCACTCTTTAGGGGTGGGTCGTGGGAGGCTATCAAAACAGGTGGCGGAAGGAACTTCCTCCCCCTTACGAATAGGAGAATCTCCTTCCCTTGGGAAGGAGTTCTTCAAACAGTTGAACTAAAAATCTCGGGCGAGCTCTCTCAATTTATTCTCCAAATACGCCTTGATTTCGAGCGCTTGCTTTCTTTCATACGGCGAATTGCAACGGGAGAGATTGTCGAGAATCTGGAGGAGTTTTGCGGAGTGGTTGTTGTGGCGCAGACGTTCTTCGACGACGTTTCTGCAAGCAATCGTTTGATTTTCGAGATTTTTGCCTGTCACTTCATTGAGCCTGGATAGTATTTGGATGCAAGGATTTTGCCGATTCGATTCCAATAGGAGTGCGTCGACGAGCTTGTCGATCGAAAGTTCCGGTCTCCAGCCTATCAACAGCCAAAAAAGGTCGAGCGATTGTTGGTGGAGGAAATTATCTTCCGATTCGGCCCCTGAGACAGCCGCTTTCAAAGGAATCGCCATCAAATCGTCGTTATTATGATGATCAGTCACGATTTTTTCGCATTGCTTAAAGGCTATAGGATAGTTTGAATCGCATCCGTCTAGAAACGCTTGTTTGGCTTTTAGAATGTCGTTTGATTCGCCGTTTTTGATAAGTAGATCGAAAAAGTGGGTCGCCTTAAGCCAATCCTCTGTCGGGTGCACTTGTGTTGCGACTTGAATGGCGGCTTCAAGATCCTCTTCGGGGAGGTCTGGCTTGAATCGCTCCAGCAACATCGTGAAATATCTCAGCCCTTCAAGACGTATGTCTGCATTTTCGTTGCGAAGTTTTTGAGCGGCCAAGGCAGTGGCAGCTTCGAACCCCTCATCTTGTCTATGCGTGACCAAATATTTACACGCGATGAAAGCTCTTTCTCGAGCTGTAGAATTTTCGGAATTGGCGGAATCCAAAGCGATTCTTTGGATCGCAGCGTAGTTACAAGGCCACAAAGGGAGCGAGTGAAGAACCAAATGGTGTAGGGTATGCCCATTCGCCTCTAAAAAATTTAGAGTCGCAGTTGCCTCTTCCGCAACAATAGGGTCTGCAGATTCAAGGTCTCTGAATAACGAGACGAGTTCTTCATACCGGTCGTTGATCTTTGCATTTAATTTTTCAAGGAGCTGTTCTCGAGCCGCTTCTGGACCTCCTACTGTGGGCTCAGTCGGTACTAGCTGCGGAATTTTGTTCAGCGCCGGAAGCAGGTTGGATTTTGCCGCTGGGCTCCAGAAGTGATTACCCAATGCGGTCGCAGGAATGAACAGCGTTTCCAGCATCGCGATCGTCGCAATGATCGGGAAGGCGATGAAGGCGACCTTCGCGAGGATCGAGGAACAAGAGGTGCTATCTTCCGCTTTCCAGGCGGCGCTATAGAGGCTTCGAGTCACTGCGTAGTATTCCTGAGGACAGACAGTAACCGAATTCATAATAAATATTCCTGTGTTAAAAATGTTGAGGATACTATATCGGCTGGTTGAATACTTTGAAAGTCAAATAATTTTATACCCCGATTGAACCATATTGATTAAAAACGAAGGGCGGGGTAGACTCACTCGCTTATGCAAAAGAGAATCGCAGTCTTCGGAAGTACGGGATCGATCGGCACGAGCACGCTCAAAGTCGTCCGCCATCTGTTCGAAGAATTATCGATCTCCGTCCTCGCCGCCAAGTCGAATATCGATCTG
>CAZFWE010000236.1:0-2852 GCA_964522685.1 uncultured bacterium
CTTCAACCCTTTTGTCTCACGGTAGTGGATGAGTCGTTGGACGACTCCTTGCGATTCCTCCGCTTCGGTCGGTGCATGAAAAATTTCAATCGGATCGGAGCCTTTGTCGATACTCCATAAATTTTTCCGGTGCCGATTTTTGTTGTGCTCGATTACAGCATTAGCCGCATTGAGGATTGTCGAAGTGGACCGGTAATTTTGCTCGAGTTTGACAACGCAGTCAGCCTTGAAATGCAAAATGTTTTTGATCTCGGCGCCTCTCCAGCCATAAATCGACTGATCGTCGTCTCCAACAACGCATAAGTTTTGATATTTAGCACACAACAATTCCGCCAGCTTGAATTGCGCTGGGTTCGTATCTTGGTATTCATCGATCATGATATAGCGGTAGCGATCTTGGTATTTTTCCAGTACGCTTTTCTCTTGTTCGAAGAGCTTGATCGCAAGTGTGATTAAATGATCGAAGCTCACAGCGTTATAGGCTCGCAGCGTCGATTGAAGCCGTGCAAAGAGGTCTTTGGAAAACTGATCATGCCATGTCGTTGAATTGCCATTGGATGCTCGGCTCATTGCGGAGATCGTCGGGGCCAAAGAGGGAAGTTCTCCTTCGTGGCCTAAGAAATCTCTTGCGATTTGCGTGATGATCCGGTTGATGTCTCGCTCATCATACAGGCTAAAATCCTTGGTATAGCCGAGCATTTCGATCTCTTTTCGGAGAATCTGCATGCAAAAGCTGTGGAACGTGGAGAGGGTGACCGCTTTGGCGAGCGAGAGGCCGATCAGCGATTCTACCCGATGGCGCATCTCGGCGGCGGCTTTGTTCGTGAAGGTCAATCCTAAAATCGCCGTCGGAGAAATGGCGCATTCTTGGATCAGATAAGCGATTCGGTGGGCGATGACGCGCGTCTTGCCTGAGCCGGCGCCGGCCAAAACTAAAACCCGCCCGTTTACGGTTTTTACTGCCTGCTTCTGGTTGGGATTTAAATCTGACATAAGAACCTTAAATTAGGATAGGTTCAACATCTTTTTTAATTCCACGGCGATATCGCAAAGTTTTGCCTGTTTCGCGTGTTGTCTGGGAACGACATGGATGTCCATTGGAGGTAGCTCATTCCTGGCGAGGCGAAACGCTTCCCGCACTAGGCGTTTGAAGCGGTTTCTTTCGCAAGAGCAGCCGTAGCGACCAGATGCGGTGATGCCTAATCTTGAACTGCTGGCGGGGCGATAATCAATGCACAAGGTTTTTCCGACGATTCGCTTGCTATTCGCTTTCAGAGAGCGAAAATCGCTTTTAGAAAGGAGTCGAAAGTCCTTCGTAAATGGACATCTCAAGCTGCTAACGTCTTACGCCCTTTTTTGCGTCGGCGTTTAATGACTTTGCGGCCGCCGACCGTTTTCATACGGTTGCGAAAGCCGTGGGTTTTTTTGCGTTTGCGTTTGCTAGGCTGGTAAGTTCTCTTCATCGTACAATCCTAAAAAAGGTTTTCTCAAGAACTATACACGAAGGCGGTGTTGTGATTCAAGGAAATCCTTATCTACTATTTATTTTAAAAAATTGGGCTTGAAAGCAAATGGGAGGAGACGCTAAAGTATAGGCTTTCTATCTTGAGGATGTAAAAACATGAAAGTTAGAGCTTCGATTAAGGCGGATCCCGGCAAAGGCGACAAAATTGTACGCCGCCGCGGACGCATCTATGTGATAAACAAGAAAGATCCAAACCGGAAGCAGCGCCAAAAAGGCCCTGCCCGTAAAAAATAAGGAATTTCAATGGCGACAAAAGGATGGATCTCTAAGCAAAAGAGACGCGAGAAACTGGTAAAAAATAAATGGGACAAAAGACAGGCACTTAAAAAAGTGATTCTGGATCTTTCGAGACCTATCGAAGAGCGCCTTGTCGCTGTCGATACCCTTAATAAAATGCCAAAAAATTCCTCGAAAGTGCGTCTTCGCAACCGCTGCCAATTCACTGGTCGCAGCCGAGGATGCCTTCGCAAGTTCAAAATGTCGAGACTTTGCTTCCGAGAAATGGCCAATCAAGGCTTAATTCCCGGAATTTTCAAAGCTTCTTGGTGATTTTTAGAGCTCCCTAAACGGGAGCTTCTTGAATTCGAATCAATTCCTGCAAAGGCTTCCAATCGGCAAGGTCTTCGTGCCAAACAAAGGTGTTCGGTTTGATTTTTCCTTGCTTCCAGTGGTTGGAGAGCGCCGTATAGCTCATGGGGCCCACTTGGGTTTGAGCAGTGTCTAAAAAATACCAATACTTATTCGCTGGCCCAAAAACATAGGGCTTGGGCTGAGGTTTCAAAGGAGCAGCCGGAACTGATTTTTTCTTTTGGGGCATGAAGAAGAAAAAGAGCAGCCCAATAAGCCCGAAGAGAAATCCGATAAAGAACCAGGAAGTAGGGTTTCGGTTTCGCCGATAGGCGATATAGGCGGTGATCAATCCTGTGATAGCCCCTGCGATGAGGGCTGTGGTAATGTCAGACCATAGCATGTAAAAACCTCTTTTTTCTTTGGGTAAGAACCGGCTTCGCATTATAAACATTCCGGGAAATAGTTTCCATCGGTATACTGTTTTTCGTAATAGGGGTTTTAGCGATGTACGATCAATTGAAAAATATGGATGCGAGGGAGATCGAACTCCCTGATACGATATTCATTCGCGATATCGAAACGCGTGTATTCCAGGCGATTTGCCTGCAGACACTAGCCAAGATCGAAGGAATTGGCCTCTTGGAAGGCAATATCATCGACAGTCTTCTCGGCCGCGAACTGGAGAGAGTTAAAGGAATCCACGTTGAACAGGATCAAAAGAAGCACTCCGTAAGCATCCGGGTCGAAATCAATATCG
>CAZFWE010000237.1:0-2828 GCA_964522685.1 uncultured bacterium
AAGAAAAAGTATAGCCTTAAATGATTAAAAAATAACTTTTAGAACACCCTCTTAGGCTAGAAAAGATCCGAGTGCGTTCCAGTCCGTGCAAAATAGAGATGCGTCTTGTCCTTTTTGTAGATCAGCAGCCAGTCAGGGGTAATATGACCTTCCCAATATCCGACGAAATTTCCTTTTAACCTATGATTCCGATGTTTCTCTGTCAGTGGCTTTTCAGCAATTAAGTCCTTCATTACCGATTTGAGTTTTTTTGTGTCGAGGCCCCGTTTTTTAGATTTTTCAAGATCTCGTTCAAAAGAACGAAGGTGTATCGGTATTAGCATTTAGATTCCTAACTTGCGAAACATGTCTTCGGCATCTTTTGATTTGATTAGGTCTTTACCCTTCTCGATGTTCTCGATCGCCTTCAATGTTTCTGCGTTGGGCGTATTCTCGCTGTATAGATTCCCATGAATCCACTCAGCGACAATCTCTCTCATGCTCTTACCGAGAACAGCGGCAAGAGCCTTCAATCGCTTGTGGTCTTCAGCGGGAATATCCAAGGTCATCCTGGACAAGGGGTGGTTCTTTGTAGACATAAGAGTTTCTCCTTTTTCTCTATTATACCAGATTTAAAGATTTAAAGAAACCCGACCTTTTATCGAAGTAATTAGATGCCATTATCTATCGTTTTTTTTGTAAGTAGTTAGTTGTCAGGATGATAAAAATTATTTTTAGGTTTTTGTAACCCAGAGTTTGGATTAAGAGCTTTTTTTAGTCCTGGTGCAGGAATGTGTGCAATAGAGAGTCCTTAATCTCAGGCACCGAGGTTCTGGAGTCTACGGACTATGACTAATCAGCAAAACCACATGCGCTGCTCCTCTGCTTCGCTTTGAAGTAGGAACTCCGATCAAAGGACCGCTAGCACAGGTGCATAAAAAAGAACAGACAGTTTTCAGCCTAATTATTGGATAAACCAATGATTTCTTCTGCTTTTTCTAATGCAGTATCGATGTTTGAAAAGATTCTCTGTTCACCGATAGAAGCTAGCAGCCCAAAGTTTTTAAGATCTTGTTTCGTTTGACTACGCACTCCTGACAGAAACAAAACAATGCCTCTTTTTTTGCATTGGTTATAAAATTCCTCAATTCCATACATGCCAGAAGCATCAATCATTGGGACAAATCGCATGCGAAGGATAAAGACTTTAGGTGCGAGAGATAGCGTATTCAGAAGATCCCTAAGCATATTCGCTGCTCCAAAGAAAAAAGGCCCTTGGATTTCATAGACTTCTACCCCTTTAGGAATAATTTTCTTTGAGATGTCATTTGGATCCATTTTCTCTGGGAAATCAACTGCGCTTTCTTGAAAAATTTGTGAGAAAGGAACGGCTTTTGACATTTGACTCATGCGCTTCATAAACATGAAGCTGGCTAGAATCATTCCCGCAGAGATAGCAACTGTAATATCAATAAACACAGTGAGAAAAAAGGACGTTAAGAGAATCAGGACATCTCCTTGCGGAGCCTTTAAGAGGCGCATGAAATGACCCATTTCGCTCATGTTCCATGATACCATGACAAGGACTGAGGCTAGAGCCGCTAGAGGGATTTTGCTGACAATGGGAGCTAAACAGTACAGGATAAGAAATAAAACTAACGCGTGGATCATTCCTGCTACAGGAGTTTGAGCCCCTGTTTTAACGTTAGTGGCTGTTCTCGCAATCGCTCCTGTTGCTGGAATCCCTCCGAAAATAACCGAACCAAAATTTGCGATCCCTTGAGCAATCAGTTCGCAGTTGGAACGGTGCCTACCACCAATCATCCCATCTCCAATAACAGCTGAAAGCAACGATTCTATAGCTCCAAGAAATGCGATTGTGATCCCGTCGATGAATATTTCCTTAAATTGACCTGCTGGAATAGAAAGGCACGGAAGAGAGGGAAAGGGTAAGCTTCTTGGGATTTCACCAAACCTTGATTGGATTGTCTCTACCGGCAAATGAAATAGTATACAAACTGCCGTCGCAAAAACAATCGCGCAGATTCCCCAGGGGAGCCAAGGAGTGAATCGTCGAATCAATAGAATTACCCCTAAAGTACCACCGGCAAGAGACAAAGTGATAGGATCTAAAGTCGGAAAAGCCTTGATGTAAGATGCCCATTTTTCAACAAAGTCGGCAGGTGGTGTCTCCATATGCAAGCCGAAAAAATCTTTGATCTGAGTTGAAAAGATGATTACCGCAATTCCTGTTGTGAAACCGGTCACCAAAGGACTGGGAACATATTTGATCCAAGAACCAATACGGAAAATCCCCAGGAGAAGCAGAATAACAGCTGCAATCAGCATTGACATACAAAGACCTTGATAACCAGTTCTTTGAATGATTCCATAGATGATCACGACAAAAGCGCCTGTAGGGCCTCCAATTTGAATGCGACTTCCTCCAAGCAATGAAATCAGAAAACCCGCGATGACCGCAGTATAGAGGCCGCGTTCTGGACCTACATTGGATGCGATAGCAAAAGCCATGGCAAGAGGAAGGGCAATAATCCCAACCGTTAGCCCTGCCACTAAATCCTTTTTAAAAGTTGAAAAACTATAGCCATTTCGAAGGTAAAGATAGGATTTTGGAATGAATTCATGAAATTTAGAGAAAGCCATGCTAAAATCCATAGAGAAGTTGCCACAAGATTATGCAAAATATTAAATATTCCCCAACCAGAAAAAGGCATTGAATTGAACCTCATTAGGATAACCGTTTGAATCGGCGAAATCTGGAGATGGCTTGGAGAAGAGTGATCAGCGGTCGCTTGCACGTTGAGAGGATGATGAAATTCGTAAAAAAA
>CAZFWE010000238.1:0-2773 GCA_964522685.1 uncultured bacterium
TCGCTCAAATGGAAATAAGAGCGGAATAAAACCACGTCCTTGTCCACATGGGCTCCTGTCTCCGTCTCAACATATTCTTGTCCTACCGGTTTCAAATAGCCTACTGAATGGTGTCGCTTGATCAATCCCGAGACAAGCCCCAAGCAAGAAGTCGTCTTACCGACATTTTGCCCTGTTGCTGCAACAAAAAATGCTCGTTTATGCATCCCTATAAATTAATCGGAGACAAAATTGTTGCCAAATAAATAAAATAAATCGTAGAGGAAATTTATACCGGGAGTGATTCAAAAATCGGGGCAGGGCAGGGAAGAGCTCTCAATTTGAGCCAAGTTTTACCAGCGCCGAAGCAGCTTTTCAGTCACGAGCGGTATAAGAGGGTGTTCGATCAAAATTTATTTATCGAACAGCTTCTAAGAAGATGTTTCAAATTAAAATTTTGAAACACCCTCTGAGAAATCTATACTCTAAGGAGAGAATCATGAAAAAACTACTCCTGTTGATGATCGGGTTAGCTTTTGCTTTAGCGTTTACATCTTGCAATGACCAAGATGCGAATAAGAAGAAATGCAAGACAGTTAATCAAAAGCAACTAACCGAAAAAGAAAAGCATCACAAACGTTGGTAATATATTATTTACTGGGAGTGGTATAACTGGCTTCTTTTAGAAGAAGAGTCAATATCTGGATTGTATCTGGGTAGAGCTCATCTTCGATCCCTTCCAAATCTTCAAAGCGGAACCACTTGAATTCTTTAGGAATTTGATCGAACTGCTCTTCGTTGGCTGCTGTAGCCAAATAGATCATGTCCATGTGTTGGTGAGCAAGTTGTTTGGGCGTTTCAGGGACGCATTCTAACAGACAAAGGAAAGGGCGCTGGAAACTGACGGCGTTATAAGCATCGACAGACAAGTTTTCTTGTTCTACAAAGGCGATGTCAAGGCCGGTTTCTTCTTTGACCTCGCGTCGAGCAGCGTCAGGCGGCGTTTCATCCTGTTCTATATGGCCGCCAGGCGGAAGCCACTTGCCGAGCTTGGAATGCCGATGCAAAAGTACTTTTTCTTCGTGGAATACATACACGGTGGCGGTAAAATGGCGATGCATACATTGAGTTTAAGCTACTTTTAAAAGTTGTCAACCCCATATTCGAGCAAGGAATCCCTTCTCTTCCGGCCTTTTATGGACTACGAAGAGCTCGCCGAAAACAAGGCGCGAGGAGACTTCGGAAATCTCTCTCGAAGTAATAAAGTTGTACGCCGATTTCGCAAGAATTGTCGATTTATCGACAATTTCTTTTGCAAATCCTTCGACAACCCCGGGCGCGCCTGGAACAGCATGTACGCCTGCATGGACAGGGAAATGCATTGGGGGTGGTTGGACTGTTTCTATTTTAGTTGCGAGTGCATCCGTGTCTTTTTTGAGCTTTTCGAACCCTCGCATTAGTTGATCGCGGGTTTGATTTCGCTTCTGTTCGGTTTTTTCATTACGTTCTACCGCCCAGTCTTCAATTTCTTGGAGTTTCTGATTTTTTTGATCGGTCTGCCCTTGTTTCAGATTGGTGTATTTTTGGATTACTTCTCTGAACTGGGCGGCGACTTCCGCATGGTTAGCCGTTAGATCGGGCATTGGACTCAAAGCGGCATTTTTTTGAAGTGTAGCAATCGATCTGAAAAGGAGTTCCTGATCTTCAAGGGGGATTTTTTTTCGTATGTCATCCACCCATTTCTTCGGGTGTTTGAGGATTTGATGGCTTAATTGACGCGGAGGCCCAAGTGTATTGATTTTCGCGAGAATGGCCTCTTCGATTCGTTTCTCTTCTTTAGAAATTTCTTCGAATTGTTGAATCAACACGGCAAAAGAGGTGACATTGTCTGCAGGATTCGCTTCATATCTCTCGAAGGCCTCGTCGGCCCCTTTGAGGCTCATCAGGTTATAGCGGAAAAGATCAAGCAGGTTTTGCGGGTTTTGTCGGATTTTATCTCTGATATCGGCAAAGAGTACTGCGAGGCGCTTTGATTTATCATAGGATTTTTCTAACCTTTGGAGGTCAACCACTTGTTCAGTCAAGGCGGCAATCTCTTGGTAGATTTGGCCGAAAGCTCGATAAAAGATCTTTTGTACCATCTTATCATACAAACCTATGTTGAGCGATTTCTCATATTCGGCAAGCTCGTCAACGACTCTCATGTAGTTATCGAGATTTTTAAAGGGGTGGTCGTTTGGACGCTCGAGTCGATTAAATGTTTTCATGTCTCTGACCAAGCGAAGTTCTTCTTGTGCAAAGTGTCGCTTCATTTCTAGCGCAGCGAGTTTATTTTGGGCGATCGGGAGATCAGCTCCTTGGGCAGCGTTTCGCGTCACGTTCGCCGCTACAATGAGCTTCTCGAGTTTTGCTATTTCTTGGATCACTTTGAGTTCTTCTTGTCTGATCTCGAGTTCGATCCTTTCTGTATTGAACTGATTTCTTCTATTCATGAATTCGAATTCATCGAATGGCTTTTTCCTTTCTTCCACTTCAAAATTAGTTTTCGCAGTGTTAAACTTGGCTTGCGCATTTACGAGTCTTTCTTTCGCATCTATGATTGCTAGACTGTCCGCTGCCTGAGGATTCTCCATTGGCGGTGGATCGAGTAGGCTTGCGACCGAATCTGTGTGTGTTTCTTTCAACATTTGAAGTGATAGCCCTTTCATCACGCGGCCAGTCATTACCATTTTCTCTTTTTGTGTATAGAAAAGACCTTGATAGATGGGGTTTCTTTCCGCATCGAGTTGATAAG
>CAZFWE010000239.1:0-2758 GCA_964522685.1 uncultured bacterium
GATGGCCTGGGAGAAATCCCTAGAAGCCTTCGCCTTTAGGCGAGGGAGCAGTCACGTATACTCAATGAGACAAAAAATCTAGCAGCTAAAATTCCAAGTCCATGGCCGAGCCTGGTATATAATGATTGTGCTGATTAGAATTCCATGATGATGGATATTTGGGACTACCGCGCTCTTTCTCGCATCGATTTTCGGATCGTGCCTATCGTTATTTGTTTGATGGGGATCGGCCTTCTCGTAATTTCTTCGATGACCGGCATCGAAGGGGAGCCAGATGTGTTTTGGACTCCGACCGTAAAAAGCCAGCTTCGATGGATCTGTTTGAGCCTAGCAGTCTTTCTGTTCGCAGCTGGCTTCGATTATCGGAGACTGCGCGATTGGAGCTTGGGCCTTTATATATTGATGATTCTGTTGCTCCTGGGTCTCTTTTTCGTAACCCCTATCCAGAACGTCCACCGCTGGTACCGGATTCCGGGTGTTATGAGCATTCAACCCTCCGAGCAGGCAAAACTTATTTTAATCATCGTTCTGAGTTGGTTTTTAGAGAGGAAAGGAAGATCGGTCGGCGCTTTTTCCACCGCGCTGCAAGTGGGGCTTTTAGCAGGGATCCCTTTTCTTTTGATCTTGAAGCAGCCAGATCTTGGAACCGCGCTGATTTTATATCCGATCGTTTTGGGAATGAGCTACTTTGCTGGAATCCATCGAGGTCTTTGCCGCTTTGTCTTAGGTTTGAGTGTTTTAGGCTTAGGGGTCGCCTCTTTGTTATTTGCCGGCATCCTTTCCCATGAGAAGCTCAGACCGGTCTTCACGACGGTCCTCAAGGACTATCAGTATGAACGGCTTAACCCCAATACATACCACCAAAAAGCCTCTCAGATCGCGATTGCCATCGGCGGGGTTACCGGGACGGGGTGGCATAAGTCGGAATTTTCTGCCCGCAAATGGCTTCCGGCCGCTCACACCGATTCTGTCTTCGCGGCCTTTGCGGAAGAGTTTGGTTTTGTGGGGATTACGTTCCTGCTGTTCCTTTTTTACGGTTTGATTTATTTTAGTTTCCAAGTGGCGATGGTGGCCAAGGACCCCTTTGGGCGGTTTTTAGCTGCTGGACTGACGATGTATCTAGCTGCTACATCGCTAGTCAATATTGCAATGATGTGTGCGTTGCTTCCGATTTCGGGAGTGCCGCTTCTCTTCGTCACTTATGGGGGAAGCTCGCTCATGACGACATGCGCAGGGTTAGGCATATTGCAAAGCATTTATACACGGAGATTCATGTTCTGATGTTCAACCATTCGTTTATTTTTAACCCAGGAAATTGGACCGGCGAGGGGAAAATTACTCTCAACATGGTCGAAGAAGAGCTCTTTTTCAACACGAATTGGTTTGTGCTGACGAAAGATTTTGCAGGCAAGGTTGCTTGTGCTCAGGAAATCCAAATCCAAGGGCTTTCTGAGAATATGCGCAACGAGCTCACATTTTATGATTTCAGCAACAAAAGCTTTGCGGTCGATATGGAAAATCAAAATATTGGTCGGATCATCGGAACGGGCGTTTTCGATGATAAGATGATCGCCTGGGAATTCCGTGGCAATGATATGAATTTCGAAGGTTTTGAAACCTATGCTCTACAGTCTGATGGCAGCTATACGATGAAAGGAGAATATGTCACTTCTGATCAGTTTCGCACCCAGATCGAAGCCCGAATTTGGTCGGGTCCTAGATCAGAAGAAGAAGATAAGGAAGATTCATCCGAGGAAGGTACCTCTTGAAGCACACCTTTATCCTTCTCTTTTTCGCTCTCGCCGCTTGTACCACTGGCTCGATCATGACGATGAATTCCTTCTCCGATATTCCGATCGGAGTTTCTAGTGCAGAAGTTGTAACCACTTATGGCGAGCCTTATTCTATCCAGAAAAAAAACGATGGCACGATCGAGTATGAATACCTGGAGCGGATCAAAGCGGGCGCGCGCAATATGGAAGAGCGCCGCTATATTCTGATCATCAAAGAGGGGAAGGTGGTCTCTAAGCACATCAAGCAAAGTTCTCCCCCTCCCTATTATTTCGACAGTTACGAAATGCAAACAACGCAGAAGACCTGAACTGGTTAGTGGTTCTTAACAAAAATTCTTATCCTCTAGATTTTGGCACATGCAAACATCAAGATTGAGAGCTGTTGTTGGGATTTTGTTGGGGATGGCAGTTCTTGCCACTGGATGGTCGAGCATCAACATGTCTCTGGCCGAAATTCAAGCGGATCTCGGGGCTTCGGTCTTACAATTGCAGTGGATGATGAATATGTACGGCATTTTCGTCTGCATTCCTCTTTTGACAGTAAAGCTGGGGGACGCTTATGGCCGTAAGAAATTCTACTTATGGGGGCTTTTTGGCCTTGGCTTATCGTGTTTAGGCGCCGGGTTTGCAAGAGCGCCTGAGTGGATTATCCTATGTATGGCCTTATTTGGCCTTTCGGCCGGTTCCGTATTGACTCTTTCTCAAGCGCTCATCGTCCATCAATATCTTGAGTCCGAGAAGGGAAAAGCGGTTTCCCTTTGGGCTACATTCACATCTCTTGCCTTAGCGGCTGGGCCTCTCGTAGGGGGAGTGATTCTCCGTTATTTAAACTGGCGTTGGATCTTTTTCATCAATGTGCCGATCTCCCTTATCAGTTTTTTTCTCGTGTTCTTCTATGTAAAAAAAGAAAAGACCTATTCCGCGCATTGCGATTGGCGCGGAGTAGGTCTTCTCGCGGTGATCGT